>JASLFF010000164.1 GCA_030150795.1 Terriglobales bacterium
CTGGTGACCCTGGCAGGAGTCGAACCTGCGACCTGCGGTTTAGGAAACCGTCGCTCTATCCATCTGAGCTACAGGGCCACTGCCATCATTTTACCCCGTAAATCAGCCTGCGGCGGCGCACGATCTACTTGCCTACTTCGCCCGCGGATGGGTCTTGTCATAGACCTCCATCACGTGGGTAATCGATAGCTGGGTATACTTCTGCGTGGTTGCCAGCCGCTCATGGCCCAGCAATTCCTGGATGGACCGCAAGTCGGCGCCTTCCGTCAGCATGTGCGTTCCAAAAGCATGGCGCAAAGTGTGCGGATGGATGTCCGGCGGCAGTCCCCTTGAGACGGCGATTTTTTTCACGATCCGCCCCACGCTGCGCGTCGTGAGCGCCCCGCCCCGCTGATTGATGAACAGCCGGCGCGTTTTCTTGCTCGTCGCGTTGAGCAGCTTGTGGCGCGCCTCGCGATAAGCCGCCAGCGCTTCAGCCGCCGCTCCTTCCAGCGGCACATAGCGCTGCTTCTTCCCTTTTCCGCGAATCAGGATCACGCCGTTTGCTTCTTCAATATCGCCCAGTTCCACGCCCACCAGCTCTGAGTTGCGCAACCCGCAGCCATACAGCAACTCAAAAATTGCGCGATCGCGTTCAGGAAACGCGGCGCTCTCAGGCATGTCGGTATTCAGCAGGCCGTTGATCTCTTCCATCGTGGGCACACGCGGCAGCTTCTTCGGCAGCTTGGGTGAAGAAACCAGCTTGGCCGGATTCTGCTGCACAATGCCTTCTCGCCCCAGCCATTTGTACATCGAGCGCAACGCCGCAAGCGCCCGCGCCACGGAAACCTTGCTCAGCCCGCAGCCATGCAGGTGTGAGAGAAATCCCCGGATAGTGATGTGGTCAATCTCTTTCCATTGCGCTTCCGGCCCTAAGTATTCGGCAAAGCGGCCCAGTTCATTGCCATAGGCACGCAGCGTATGTTCTGACGCATTCCGCTCTCCGCGCAGCGAATCCAGAAACTTCCCGATGCCGCGTTGGATCTCCGTGCTCACGCGCTTTTCAGGCTGCTTCATGGCTTTCCCGCCCCGGCGCTTCTCTTTCCTCGTGGATGAAAGTCGCGATATACCTTCTTCAAGTTGTCCAGCGCCACATGCGTGTAGATTTGGCTCGTTGAAATATCTGCATGGCCCAGGATCGTCTGCACAGTTCGCAGGTCAGCGCCGTTTTCCACCATGTGCGTGGCGCAGCTATGGCGCAACATATGCGGGCTCGCGGGCCGCACTGATGCAGAAGCATCTCTTACCATCTGCCAAACCCGCTGCCGCGATAACCGCCCGCCTCCGCGACGCACAAACAACATAGGCGAAATCTTTTCGTTCAGCAGCGCCAGCCGGCCGTCGGCCAGATATGCGCTGATTCGCTCCTGCGCGGCTTTTCCAATCGGGACAATCCGCTCCTTGTCACCCTTGCCACGCACCAATATGTACCCAAATTCCAGCTTCAGGTCTTCCAACTTTATGTTGATGATCTCAGAAACCCGCATCCCGCCGGCATAAAACACCTCCAGCATGGTTTGGTCGCGCTGCGCCAGCGCCGCGGAAAGCTTGGCATCGCCTGCCTCTCCTGCGGCCTTCATCATTGAATCAATCTCGCTCAGCGCGAGCGACTTTGGCAGTATCTTCCATTGCTTTGGAGAATCAATCTCCAGCGTGGGGTCGTCCTTGATGATCCGGTCCAGCAGCAGATATTTATAAAAGTGCCGCAGCGTAGAAAGCTTGCGCGCTACTGACCGGTCTTTCACTCCATTCCCAAACAGCTGGCTCAGGAATGCGCGGATATCTTCTCGCCGTGCCTCCGCCAGCTCCCGCCGACGCGCCGCGAGAAACTCTGCAAATTGAATCAGGTCGGATTTGTAGGCGGCCACCGTCAACGGCGTCAGCCCTTTCTCCACGTTCAGGTAATCAAGAAAGTCCTTCACTATCGGATCGTGACGATCATCGCTCTTTCGCTTGTTATCAGACACCATAATCAGTATCCTGCTTGCCTCTTCCCCGGCAAATAGCTCTGCTGGTTCCCGTTTATCATCGAACGCATATTGTTCGGGTCTTGCGCCCAATGGTTAAGACTTTTGACACTTCACTTTTATTCCTGCTCCGCATCCGTCTGGGTTAATCCGTCGTGAAAATTTGCTCTTCCGATCTCGTATAGGTGAGTCTTGGGGATCTCTGGATACCCTACCCCTCCCCTTGGTCCCCATTTCTAAAAGACTTACACGATTCCTCCCCATCCATCCCCAGATGCCGTTGTTGCAAACACAAGCACTTATTTGAAACATCCCCATTTGCTCCCCATTTCATCGGCTGAGAGATCAGGCAGAGGGTCGCAAAATGCCCAAAACACAAAACGCAACGGTTTCCCGTTGCGCAGCCATTGATAGACCATCCTTACCCAAGACCTACTATAGCGAATATTGAGCGAACAAATCAACTAAAATCGTACCGGCGAAGCTGGAGATTATTTCCCAATCTCTTCCGGTTTTTCTCCGCGCCTCCGCGTCTCCGCGGTGCAAATTTCTTCATCATCCAATTCCCTTCACCAGCAGCACCACAGCCTCTGATCCTGCTTTCCGGTCCTTTAAAATCTCTTGATATTCCGGCGATTCCAACCACTCCCGGAACGCCTTCTCATCCGGAAATGAGAGCAACACCACTTTGTCCCGCGTCCATTCGCCTTCAATCACTTGCGGCTTTTCATCTGCTGCCAATACCCGCCCCTGATAACGCTTCATCACGCCCATGAACTTCGCCTGATATCGGTCATAAGTCGCACGGTCCGTGATCTTCAATTGTGCAATCGTGTAAACGCTCATCTAGACTCCTGCCTCACCAACAAATCAAATTGCAAACGCCCTATGTAAGAATAAATCGATGCCAGCAGCCCAACCCTCGTCCATTCCCAGCTTCCTCTACGGCACTGCCTGGAAAGAAGATCGCACGGCGCCCCTGACCGAACTCGCCATCCGCTCTGGCTTTCGCGCTATCGATACAGCCAATCAGCGCCGCCATTACTTTGAGG
>JASLFF010000039.1 GCA_030150795.1 Terriglobales bacterium
CACCAGATGTGGTCTCCCTTTCGATTCTCACCGCCATATTGCCAGTTCATTTCCCGCCCGGAGATTTGCTGGCACATGGGTATAGCCTCCAGCATGGAGCAGTTGGAAAATCTGCTGCCGCCGATATTGTAGACCTCTCCCGATCTGGGTGATTGGAAGAACCTATCGAACGCCCGCACCAGGTCAGCGCTATGGAGATTATCGCGGACCTGTTTGCCTTTGTAACCAAAAACGGTGTAGCGGGCCCCGGTGACATTGCATTTCATCAGGTAGGCGAGAAAGCCGTGAAGCTGCGCGCCTGAATGGTTCGGGCCGGTGAGACATCCGGCGCGAAAACACGCAGTCTTCAGGCCAAAATATCTGCCGTATTCCTGTACCATCACATCGGCAGCGACCTTGGAAGCTCCAAAAATGCTATGCAGTGAATGATCAATCGACTGTTCTTCTGTGATTCCGTGTTCCGCAAATTTGTGGGTCTTATCCAATTCCCAGCGCGACGCATGCTCAACCAATGGAAGTTGATTGGGTGAATCGCCATAAACTTTATTCGTCGAAGTAAAAATGAACGGCGCGTCCGGACAGAATTGCCGGGTGGCTTCCAGCAGGTTCAGCGTGCCGGTGGCATTCACTGAAAAATCGGTCAGGGGCTCGCGGGCCGCCCAATCATGGGAAGGCTGTGCAGCCGTATGGATCACCAGGGAAATTTCTTTTCCAAATCGCTTGAACAGGTCGAGAATGGCCGCGTAGTCGCGAATATCAATGTTGAAGTGCTTGTAATCAGGAATTGTTGCTTCAAGATGCTTGCGCATCCATTCCGTTGAGGCTTCCGGACCAAAAAAATATTTTCGCATGTCATTGTCAATGCCCACGACATGCATGCCTTTAGCCGCAAAATAGCGGACCGCTTCCGAGCCAATCAGCCCTGCCGATCCCGTGATAACGGCGACGCTCATGCAAGCCTCATCGGATTGGCCGGCGCAGCCTGATTTGCCGCAAAATATGCGGCCACTTTCTGTATCGGTTTGTCAGCACGGTAAAAGCTTGCCTGGACCATTTGTCTGAGATAGTTGGACCGGATACCTGAGTTAATGTTGTTGGAGACGATGCTGGGTTTGAGAATAGCATAGAGATAGAGGGGGTCGGCAACCTTGATTCAGCAGTTGCCACGCCTCAGTGGTCCTTGAACCAAAATCATTCAGAATGAGTGTGCCCAGCCGTTTCCCGCGCTTTTTCATATATCGCCAGCAACATTCTGGCATTGGCTGCTCCGGTGTAGTGGTTCTCGAACGCCAGCCTGGCCTTGGAGCGCATAGCGCGAACCTGATCGAGGTTTTGTGAGCACCACTCCGCGCGCTCGCGCAGCTCAGAGACATTGCCCGGCGTGAAATGGAATCCGGTCACGCCCTGTATCACCATCGAGGCGGGCGGACCAATGTTAGTGGCGAGAACCGGCGTCCCCACAGCGAATGCTTCCATGATGGTGCGGCCCATGGTTTCATACCATTCGGAGGGAAAGACCAAAAATTCCGCACTCCGCATCAGATTGAGCACGTCCGGCAACGGCTTTGCGCCAAGGTATTCAATGCTTTTGCATTCGCGCATGACTGCAATTACAAGCTCCGCCAACGGGCCTTCACCCACAATCTTCAGGGGAATCGCTTCATGGGCTGCTTTCCACGCATTCAGCATGGTCGTAATTCCCTTTTCCTGGCTTAGTCTGCCCACATAGAGCGCGTAGCGGCCTCCTCCATTGCCCGGCGGCGGACTTGGATGAATGAAGTTTGGTTTCACTACGACTTTATTCGCGGGCAAGCCGCCTGCAATGTAGATGTCTCGCGCGAATTCCGAGACCGCAATGTACCTGGAAACACGCTTACGCCACGTGCCAGCCAGCTTGTGGGCCCCCACCATACCGGCGATAACAGCACTGGCAGCCCGGCTATTTCGATAACAGGCATGCACTACCCCATGCCAAGGCAGAAAGCGCCCCAGGCACTCCTGGCACAAATGCTGGTCGCGAAAGAAAAGCGAGTTCACGCACATCAGCCGATAGTTGTGCAGAGTCTGCACAACGGGAACCCGGTTGCGGGACGCCGCGTAATAGACCGACGGAGACCACAGCGGAAAAAAATTCTGTACGTGCAGAATGTCGAAAAGGCGGAACCTCAACAATTCATCGATGCGGCGATACGATTCTCGCGACCAAACTGTGCGTACGGCCGTGCGCGTCCTGCCAAGCTGCTCTATGCGGCGATTGTCTTCTTCCAGAAGTTCTACTTCATGGCCATGGTCCCGAAGAAGGGCGGCTTCAGCAATGCTGCACTGGTCCTCCCCGCCAGGGACCAGATATCTGTTGTGCAGCATCAAGATCCTCATTGCATCCTGAGCCTGATTTCAGATTGCTGCAGAAGAAAATTGGCTGACTTTGGTTCGTCAGCAAGAGAAAGCTGTGCCATCGGGGCAGAGTATAGCACGCAGATGAATCGCGCTAAATCGAATGCCCGGCGCTCGCAATCAGCGAAGGCCGGGCATTATCCCAAAAGTTCTGTTGCGTGCCGCTTACGGCGCAAAATATCCAGACATATCCAGAATTAAGTCTACCGGGTGCGATCCAAAAGCGCTGATTGAGCCGTTTGTTGTGGGCACAATCGCCATGTTCGAAGTAATGGCGCCATCAATTGCGTTCAACGTGGAAACAAGCGGTCGCGTTGTACCCTGCGGCCACAGGGAAAGGAAGCCAAACGGAGCCGGCGGAACCACAGTGGCGTTCAACACAAAGGATTGAGCGCTGGTGGGAGCGCCACAGCCGCTAAGCGCCACGCTTACATCAAATGCAGTGGCCGTTGGCGGGCGGACAGGCGACGTTCTGGTATCCAACACGCGGCAAGGCGTAAGAGGATAAAGTGACAGGCCACCCGCCGCAGGCGGAGCGAAATAGCCGTTTACGTCGATCACTACATCAGAAGGGTTGGAAACAAACACGGAAATGTCGCCATTCGTGCCGGCCGGCACGATGGCTGAATTCGCGGTGACACCGCCAAGATTTGCGTTCAGCGTTGAGACCAAGGGTTGAGTCTGTCCTGCCGGCCAGGTAGTCAAAAAGCCGAGCGGCCCCTGAGGAACTGCCGTGAAATTCATGGAATAGGCTTGCGCGGTTGCAGGCAAATTACAGGGAGCTGTCTGAACCGGGAACGTCCGTGAACTGTTGGCCGGTAGAGAAGGGCCGCCAAGGGGGCCAGCCGCCAACCGAGTATCTACAACGCGGCACGGCGTTACGGGGAAGAAGGCCAAAGCCGTGGGGCTGCTGTTCGGCACAAAATATCCGTTGATATCGAGAACCAGATCTGTGTCATTGGTGGAGAAGAAACACAAACCGCCATTGGTTCCGGCAGGCACAATGGCAGCGGCGGCTTTCACACGTCCATCTGTGGCATTCAGTGTTGAGGCCAGCGGGAGGGTCTGTCCGCAGGGAAATGCAGTGAGGAACCCAAGAAAACCGTGCGGAACAACCGTCGCGTTCACTGAGTAAGCCTGCGCCGTGGCAGGAATGTTGCAAGCACTGTTGGGAATATCGAATTCGCGTGTGGCATTACCGGCAAGAAAAGGTCCGCCAAATGCTCCGGCAGGATTGCGTGTATCGGCAACGCGGCAAGGAGTGACTGGTACAAAAGTCAGGCCGGAGGGCGGTTGAGCGTTAAAGCCCATGGCACAGAAACCGCCGCCGGAATTGAGCCAGTTTGATTGAATCAGGAACTGTCTCCCGCTGAGGACCACATTGGCATGCGCACCGTTTAACGAGGTAAAGGTAGGGCCAAAAGTAGTGGCGGCACTGGAGGTGTTACATAGGTCCCCTACCTCCCCGCTGCCATCGATATGAAACCAGGCATTGAGTTCAGGGTCGGTGACTGTCTCATTCAGCTCATGTGCCATAACACTGGCCATGGCGTCTGCGCCTTCGTTGCCATTGGGGCTAAGAGCCTGTGCGGAACATCCCGATTGACCAGGTCTCGCTGGGCATTGGGTAGCTGGATCCCCGACAAAGGCTACTTTTATGTCGGTGGAAGTGACGCCGTTAGTAAGCGTGGCGAAAGTGTGAAAACCGCAAAATGTCTTGCAGAAACCGTCGGTTGTTCCTGAGGTTTCAGTCACGTCAGGCGATGTCAATATAAAATAAATTCCATTGGGATCCACGGGAAGGCTGCCATTATTGAACGGCGCAAGCAGGACATTCGGCAAGTTCGTGTTATTTAGAGCGGTGCCTTGTGAGTAGTTGTCAAAAATCTCGCCAGCCAAAGTGACGGTGTTGGCTATATTGCCGGTGGTATCCCCGTAGGTTGTATTGGTATTGAAGTACTGCGAGCCTCCAAAACCATTAATGAGGTCTGGGAGTATCGAAAGGGCGCTATTGCCGGAAAAATTGCCATACCAGATGAGGTAAACGTTGTGCGGTCCCTGCATAACAGATCCGCCATGGTACTCAATACCATTGCCCGTAACTACCGCTTCCCCGATCGGACCTAATGGGAGACTGTTGGAACCTGATTGGAAGTTGGCAGGATCAAACGGTTTAGTGATGCCCATGACCTGAGCCCGTGCAACGCCGACAAACAGGCTAAGGCAAAACAATGCGATGAAAAACACTCGTTTGGATATTTCCGGGATAGTTGCTGCTCGTCTTCCTGGATCGGAACACGGGACGGTTGGCAGTTTCCCTGGGCACTTCTCTACTAAATCCTGGGCGCTAGTCATATTAGTCATCAAAATATCACCTTGTTTCAAAAACCAGAGTAGCACGATAACCCTAGAAAATCCCGCTGTTCAACCCTAAGCAAGAACAATTTTTTTTGACCGACGATGATACGTTTAGCTTGGCTAAGTCACACATTGTGCGGGCTTTTCTGTACACAATCACCCCAGCTAATACACGCCGGGAAAGATGCGATTTTCGCTGGGGGACTAAGAAGACTAATGTGACATTCGCCGCAGCAAAAACAAAATCAAATCTTTGTAAAGCAAAGATCAAAGCTTTGTTTCTTCTTCGGGAAGCCTAAGGAAGCAGCCAGCCCAGAACCCTTTGTATAAGGACAAGACTTTTTGCCAATCCAAGCGAGAGGAGAACACCAAGGTCCGGTAAACCATCCAGGCGGCAAAAAATGGCATTTTGAAAGGCCAGAGCTTGAGAGGAACGTGCTTTCGAGCAAAAATCATGTTGGCACGTGCCAGATAGAACTCAATGAAACCATTGCCCTGGTTTTTGTTCGTAACGTAATGTTCCTTGTGCCAGACGACCGCCGAAGGGACATACATATCTTTGTATCCGGCTTTCAGGACACGAAGCGACCATTCAATGTCTTCATAAAAATGGAAGTAAACTTCTTCCAGTACCCCGATCTGGCGGACCGCTTTCGCCTTGATCAGGAATGCGCAGCCGGTAAGAAATGAAACTTCGCGAATCTTGTCATAACTGCCGTCATCAAGTTGGCGCAGGCCAAACACTTTGGGAAAAAGCCTCCAACGCCTGTGTTCGCCTCCCGCGTAATTGAGCCTGTCAGGATGATCGAAGAATAATATCTTTGGACTCAGTGCGCCGACTTTCTCATCCGACTCAGCAACACGAACCAACTGACTGAGACAATCGGGGGCCACTATGGTGTCATTGTTGAGCAAAAGAACGTAGTCAGTGCCGCGGCGTAGGGCATCGCGAATGCCGACGTTACAGCCCCCGGCGAAGCCCAGGTTTGTGGGGTTCCTGATCAACCTGATCTCAGGCACATTTTCCAGAAGTTTCACTGGTGAGCCATCAATAGAACCGTTATCCACCAGGACCACTTCAAAATTGCGATAGTCCATTTTCCGAAGCGACAGCAGGCAATCCAACGTGACCTGATAGCTATTCCAGTTCAGGATCACAATGCTGACGCGCGGTTCACTCAATGGCATTTGGATAGTTTCGCCGCAGCCCAATGACCTGACGGCTTTCTCCATTGTAATGTGAGAAGCTGGAGGTTGTATGGAAAGCGCGATGTTACAATTGTGCTCGTCCATCCAACGAAAACGCTGATGCAACACGCCACCCTGAAAAGCAGCCGCTATGAGATCTCCACAAATGGCGATCGTTTCAGCCGGAACCATCTTTTCATTGAAGAAGCCAGGAATTACCGCAGCATTCTGGAATGCGGCTGCTCCACCGGTTTCCTCTCCAGGCAACTTGCGGCGGCCGGCTCCCGCGTGGTGGGCATTGAAATTGACACGGAAGCTGCGGAGAGAGCCCGCGAATTCTGTGCTCGCGTACTCTCTGTGGATTTGAATCAACCGGACTGGAGCAAGGCCGTAGGGGAACAATTTGACCTTGTGACCTATGGCGACGTGCTTGAGCATCTTCTTGAACCGCAGGCTGTTCTGCGCGAAACCAAAAATGTCCTGGCGCCGGGTGGCCGCGTGCTTATTTCCCTTCCCAACATTGCCTACTGGACGATGCGCGTAAAACTGCTGCTGGGAAAGTTTGAGTACGAAAGCATGGGGCTGCTGGATTACACTCATCTCAGATTCTTTACTTTTTATACAGGCCGCAAAATGATCGAGCAAGCCGGCTACAGGATTGTTCATTGCCATCCGGTAATGGGCGGCAGGTTTACCAGTCACTTCCGTCCGATGTGGCAGCGGTTGACGAATTTGTTTCCTAATTCTTTGGGCTTTCAAATGTTATTTCTGGTTGAGCCGGTAGCTGAGACTCATGACTCCAGCACCTCCTGATCGAATGACCATTCCGGCGGCGCCAGCCGCAACAAAAATATGCGCTGTGATGGTGGTCTATAACCCGGATTCCACGCTGGAACAAAATATCAAGGCCCTGCTGAATGAAGTTGCCCGGCTTATAGTGGTGGACAATTGTTCCGAGCTGTCAGTCCGATCGAGGATCGCGGCGCTGTCTGCTGCCTGCAATTTTGAAGTGATCTGGAACAATGAAAATATTGGGCTAGCTGCGGGATTGAACATCGGTATCCGATGCACGCTGGCCGATGAGCAGTATCAGTGGATCGCTACGTTCGATCAGGACAGCAGAGTTTTTCCCGGCTTTAGTACGGCCCTGCTGGCAGCCCACGCCGCTTGCCCATTTCGTGACAAAGTCGCTCTCATCGCACCGCACCATCTGCTTTCTTCAAAGGTTGGCGACGAGACAACGCCGCACGATGGCCTGCAATTTCAAGAGATAACGGTAGCGCTGCAGTCCGGTAGCCTGTTCAGCCGATCGGCATTAAAAGACGTGGGTTTATTCGATGAGACGTTTTTCATCGACTACGTAGATTTCGAGTTTTGCCTTCGTCTGCGAAAACAAGGATTTCGCCTGATTGAAGCCACGGAGGCTCTAATCTACCATCAGGTGGGAACGCCCACGCGTCATCGATTCCTCGGCATAACCTGCACGGTCTTCAACCACAGTCCTCTGCGGCGTTATTACGCAGCCAGGAACCGCCTGCGCGTGTACCGGCTATACATGTTGTCTGATCCACGCTGGATTGGACACGATATATGGTCGTGGTTCAAAGAGATCGTGAAGATGGTCCTTTTTGAGAGCAATCGCCTGGAGAAGCTGGCGTTTGTGGCCAGAGGGGGATGGGACGCGATTCGCGGACGCAGCGGCGCTTACTCCTGATCAACGTTACCTCCCTCTTTATGGTTGGAGGCATGCATTCCTCAGGCACACATTCCTCAGGCACAGAATCGCTGCGATGGCTGAAATCACGGCTTTTGCAAGAACAAGATCAGGTGGTTTGGCCTTGATCTCTCTGCCGCAAGCACCTGCCAGCCGCAATCTGTCACCAGGTGGATTGCGTTTGTTAGATCGAAAACATGGTGATGAAGAAGGCGTTGCTGATAATTATTCCGGTAACGCTCCCGGTGCTCTGCGATGGAATTCGCAATCGGAAATTTCTTGTAATCCCACAAGGTAACGAACTCTTCCACGTGCGTCATGTCATCCTCGCCCATGTCGCGCGCAAAGTCGTCCTGCATATGTTCAAGCGTGGTCACGGGACGCCGGTAGTCAAAGGTGCGGCGCTTATCCGGCAGGACCAAAATAAGGAAACCGCGCGGCTTGAGGACGCGCTTCCAATTATTCAGAGCTTT
>JASLFF010000812.1 GCA_030150795.1 Terriglobales bacterium
CTTCTTGCGGCGTGTTCTGCAAAACAAACAGGGCCTGGAACAGCGGCGTCTGCCCCAGCATGCGCTCCGGAGCCAGCTCTTCCACCAGCCGCTCGAACGGCAGATCCTGATGCGCATACGCCTCCAGCACGTTGCGCCGTACCTGCTCCAGCAGTTCGCCGAAGCTGGCCCCGCCCGGCAGCCGGCTGCGCAATACCAGCGTGTTCACGAAAAATCCGATCAACGGTTCGGTCTCTACCCGATTGCGATTGGCGATCCCCGTGCCTACGGCCACATCGTCCTGACCGGCATAGCGTCCCAGCAGCAATTGGAAGCCGGCCAGCAGCGTCATGAACAAGGTCACGCCCTGGCTGCGGCTGAATTCTTCCAACCGGCGCGTAAGCTCGGCTGACAGCTGTACCTTCATCGCTGCGCCCCGCCCGGAAGGCAGCGCCGGACGGGGATAATCGGTCGGCAATTCCAGCACTGGCACACCTGACAACTGGTCTCGCCAGAACGCCATTTGCGTATCCAACACTTCCTCGGTCAGCCATTGGCGCTGCCAATGGGCAAAGTCCGCATATTGAATGGGAAGGTCCTGAAGGAACGAGGGGAGATCCTGCGCAAAGGCCTCATACAGTGTGGCAAGCTCACGCATAAACACCGTAACGGACCAGCCGTCGCCAATGATGTGATGCATTCCCAGCAGAAGCAGATGATTGTCTGCGGCCAGCCGCACAAGAGTTACGCGCAGCAACGGACCATTGGCCAGATCGAACACATATGTGGCTTCGGCCTGGGCCAGCGCGCGTGCGGCCTGCTCTTTAGCGGTGACCTTAGACAAATCAACCAGCGGCAGCGCAAAGCCATGGAATGGAGCTATCTCTTGCCGAGGCTGGCCCGCCGCTGCGGGAAAACTGGTCCGCAGAATTTCATGCCGGCGCACGATCTCGCCGATTGTTTTTTCCAGGGCTGGCACATTCAATCGGCCAGTGAGACGCAGCGCGGAGGTCATATTGTAAGCCGTGCTTTGAGGATCAATCTGGTTCAGAAACCATAGTCTCTGTTGCGCAAACGACAATGGCAGGGACTGCTCACGGGAGACGCTGATGATCCCGGGAATATCAGTTTTGCGCCCGTGCTTCAGTAAGATCTCGATGCGCTCCGCTAATTTTTCAACGGTGGGCAATTCAAATAAAACGCGCACCGGGAGTTCAATCGTAAATGCGGCGGCGGCCCGCGATACTACCTGGGTTGCCAGCAGCGAGTGACCGCCGAGCTCCAGGAAATTATCATTTACGCCAACCCGTTGCAGACGGAGCACGTGAGCCCAAATGCCGCAAAGTGTCTCCTCTACAATTGTGCGCGGAGCGACATAATCGCCGCGCTGAGGTTTCTCGGCATCCGGTGCCGGCAGGGCTTTGCGGTCCAGCTTTCCATTTGGCGTCAGCGGCATTTCTTCCAGCTCAATCAGCAATGCCGGCACCATATATTCCGGCAGACGCTGACTCAGGTACTGCTTCATCTGCTTCGCCAATGGCCCGTCCTGATTTTGCTGGCCGGCCCGGTACGGCGTTACATACGCTACTAAGCGTTTTTCGCCATGACGGTCATCGCGCACTATTACTGCGGCTTCCCGGACTTTGGGATTTTCTCTTAGTAATGCCTCAATCTCTCCCGGCTCAATGCGATAGCCGCGGATCTTGACCTGTTCATCGATGCGGCCCTGATATTCCAACTGGCCATCAGCCCTCCACCGGGCGAGATCGCCGGTCCGATACAGCCGTTCGCTATTGTTTTTTGCAAAAGGACTGGGAACGAATCTTTCCGCTGTCAAGTCGGGGCGGTCCAGATAGCCACGCGCCAATCCCGCGCCGCCGATATACAGTTCTCCCACGACCCCAACCGGTGTGGGCTCCATGGTCCCTTCCAGAACGTAGAGTTGAATATTCCAGATCGGACGACCGATAGGAACAGCATCACCGGAAAGCGGATCGGAGATGCTGGCGCACACCGTCGCTTCAGTGGGACCGTAGGCATTCAACATTCTACGTCCCTGGGCCCAGCGGCGCGCCAGTTCAGGGGAGCACGCTTCGCCTGCCACCACCAGCGTCTCCAGGTTCGGGCATTTATTCTCGGATAACGTCCCAAGCGCTGAGGGAGGCAAGGTCACATGCGTAATTTGCTGGCCCTTTAAGAATTCTTCCAGCGCCTTGCCTGCCAGTTTTTCTTCCGCCGGGCCCATCACCAGGGTAGCGCCGGTGAGCAGCGCAGTTGTCCACTCGGAAACCGATGCGTCAAAACTCAGGGCCGCAAACTGCATAACCCGGTCGCCCGCTTTGATGACAAAATACTTCTGTTGAGCCAGCGCCATGTTGCAAGCGCTGCGATGCTGCACTATTACGCCCTTAGGACGGCCGGTGGATCCGGACGTATAGATCACGTAAGCGGCGTTGTTCGGATTGGAAGAGCAGGCAAGGTTCGTCCGGTCTTCTTGCTCCAGCAATATTTGCAGCTGCTCGATCAAGAGCAAGCGCGTGGGGTCCTGCATCTCAACTCGATTTTTGAGGCGCTCCTTC
>JASLFF010000240.1 GCA_030150795.1 Terriglobales bacterium
GATGTCTGCTGGCGTGCAGGTCACCATTACGAACCAGCCGCCCACAGCGGCGCTGAGCATTACCAACACCTTGACGAAAAGCTCTGTAACCGGATCTGTCGCGGCGCCAGCCAGCATCACGGCTTCAACGGCGGGGTCAACTGATCCGGATGGAACCGTTGTGTCCAGCACGATCAATTTTGGCGATGGCACCGCGCCGGTCAGCGGCTCCAGCGCTGCCCATACATACAGCACGGCCGGAACATACACGATTACCGGGACGGTCACGGACAATCTGGGGGCTACGGCCAGCAAATCGGCGGCGATTGTGGTTTCGAATGGCACTAATCAGCCTCCTAAGGCAGTAATCGCAGCAACTCCCAGTTCCGCGTACGCGCCTGCGACGATCAGCGTGAGCGCGGCTGGATCTTCTGATCCTGACGGCACCATTGCAAGCTCGGTCATCAACTTTGGCGATGGCACGTCGGCCAGCGGCCTTACGGCGTCACATACTTTTACCGCAGCAGGCATTTATACGCTGACGGCCAAGGTTACTGACAATTCCGGCGCTTCTTCAACGGCCACAACCAGCGTTACCGTAAAAGCTCCGGAGGTCATCGTAAGCAGCCCGGCTGACGGCAGCTTCTTGTTGTCACAAGTCCATGTAATTGCCAGCGGGTTCTCAGGCTCGCCCGTGACTGCCATGCAGATCTATGTTGACGGGGCAATCACTTATTCGGTGAATTCGGCGAGTCTTGATGCCACAGTTACGGTCGCCAGCGGACCGCACACGCTGCTGGTGAAGGGCTGGGACAATGCAGGACGAAACTTCTCTAAGCAGCTTGCGGTCACGATCAACAAACCGCCTGTTGCGGCGCTGACCTTGTCTTCCGGATCGATTCTGGTGGGAGGATCGGTCACCGCGTCGTCTGCTGCCTCAACTGATTCTGACGGGACGATTGCCGGCACCGTCATCTCGTTTGGCGATGGATCTTCGGCCACGGCTGCCAGCGCGTCGCACCAATACAGGATCGCTGGAACATACACAGTGAAAGCCACGGTCACCGATAACCTTGGAGCTTCGTCCAGCACAATTTCAACAGTCGTGGTGAAACCGCAATTTGTGACCATCTCCAGCCCCACGTTTACTTCCACTACCTCAAGCTCCGTCCGGGCCACAGGAACTTCTTCCTCGGGCTATCCGGTGGTGGCGACCCAGCTTTATCTGGATGGTGTGCTCAAATTTCAATCGTCAACCGCGACAGCGGATACAACCTTGCCGATTGCGGTCGGGACGCACCAGATCATAATCAAGGGTTGGGATTCTTCCGGCGCGTCATTCCAGTCCGCAGTGAGCGTTACCAGGAACTGAGGATTTCGCCGCTGATGGCACAGACGAGCGCAGATCAGGCGATCCGCTTCGATTCATATTTATTCGCGATTCGCGGCTGCGTTTCCTATCAGCGTCCATCATCGTAAATCTGGAGGCTAACGCTTGTTCACAATCGGCCGCCCGTCGAGCGGCTGAATGTCGCGCGCGTTCGGCGTAGGGTAACGACGCTCAAACTCCGCAATCTGCGCCGCGGAAAAGGTAAGCATGGGCTTCAACACATAAAAAGTAATGTTGTCCGTGCACGGAGGAGTGGTGAGCGATCCGCCGTAGCTCCAATAACCTGCGTTGACATAATTGGGCGGCAGAAGCCCTTCAAGGCTGATCTGGACGTTTTGCGGCCCGGCGGGCGGCGGGAAATGGCTGAACAAAATATTCAGCAGGTCTGTGGTTTTTTGATCAGGCGTGCCCTCCTTGATCAGGATTGCGATTGCGGCCACGCATCCGGGCTTTCCAGGTTCGCAGCCAGCCTCGTTTTTGAGATGCACCAGGTGCAGGACCATGGGAAATCTGCGATTATCGATGGCCTCCTCGCTCGGTCGGTGAAAATGAAACTCCAGCAGCTTGAACGTACTGCTTCCTATGCTGATCGTAGCCACCGGATTGCTGCTGCTTTTGTAATCAATTTTCAGGTTGTAAGGGTTATGAGCATAAACATCCAGGCTCGTTTTCTCGTTGTATCTATTAAACACGATAGCGGGCTGCGCCGATTCCTGCGTGTTTGAAATGTTGATGGGGGCCTGCCGCAGCGCCCCGCTCTCATTACATCTCCCGCACCAGCTCTGTTGCCCTGATGCGCCGTGGTCATAGCTGAACGGTTGGTCGGAGCATTCGCTGGCCGCTTTTTTGTCCTGGGGCGTGCCGGAAGTGGATGATGCGGAAAATCCCGAAAACATCAGCAAAGTCGCAACAAGAATACGCACGATCATCTGTGCCTCCTGAAGTCCGGTCGGGTCGGAAATTAAACAGGGCGGTCGAAAGGAATTGTAGGTGTTTCCCATCGGAATGCAAGCGCATTACGCAAATTGCTTTTGTGAGAGTTCCATTTTGGAACACGGCCCTTAAATCCAGATAACGCAGTTTTGCAGATTTTGGACTAAAACGTTTCCTGAGTTGCCGATCAGCGTTCATCAGCGTAAATCTGGGGCAAAGCTGTCTATCCTTCCCACACAAAGGCATCAAAACGCCGGCGGGTTTCAAAGCCCAGGCGGCGATATAGTTCCACAGCCTTGGCATTCGCCTCAGTCACGGTAAGGCTCAAGCCCAGGAAGTTGCGGGAGCGCAGTTCCTGAGTGCATAGTCCCAAAAGTGATTCCCCAATCCTGCGGCCACGAAGCTCCGGCAGCACGCAAACCTGTGTTACATGGCCAACATCGTCGCGAACGCGAGAGCAAAGCAGTAGTCCGGCAATGGAGCGCGTGGGCTTGTGCAACGCCACAAAGGACGCGTGGGCATCAAACACGCCGCAACCCGGAAAGCGCACAATGTTATTCAGGAAGCGCAGCGAGCCGTTCAGGCTGCGGTATTGGTCGTTGATTTCTGAATCAATGTGGCCGCGATACGCCGTGGTAATCACAGCCGCGCCGGGCTGGAAATCCTGCTCTCCCCAGCGGCGAAACTCGATATCGTGCATGGTTGCGATTTCCGGCCGCCCGCTGTTCCTGAGCGGCAGCGTCATAAAGAGACGCGGATATTGGCGGAAGCCTTCAGCCAGAAATGGTCCACTCAGCACGCCGGACTCATGCGGCAACAACTGCGCCTCGATACGCTGTATCCCGGGAGATTGCTGCAAAGTGTTGATCACGTGGACGGCCAGCCGATTCTCTACTGTGTCGCCGGGGATACGGATGGAGTCGTCGGCGTAAAGGTCGCCGATCACGCCCTTACTGCCTTCATAGACAAAAAATGCGTAACCGCCAATGTGGCCATCTTCCACGGCGGCGTATCCGGGCAGGATTTTGGAATCGATATAGCGCAGAATCATCTCGGCGGAAGGCCGGTAGTCCCACGACATCATCTGCGCCCACAAAAGGGTTTCCTGCTCCAGCAACGGACGCAGGTTGTGGGAGCTGAAGTGCCTCAGGTCCAGAATCTCCACGCCAAAAGGGTGTGCCCGGTGTGTTTCGATAGGGGTATGAAGGCCCATGAAAGCTTTCCCGTACCGCCCAGCAATTAGCCTAACTGGCGGCGAGCTAAGAGTCTAGCTTTGGTCCGGGAATTAATCAAAGCCTCTATCCATAATGGAACCAAAGGAGTAGGAACCAGCAGCGCCACTTGCCAGCGTTTTATTTTGCGGCACTTACCTCAAAAAACTCCAGATGCTGCGGGGAAAAGGTCCCAATGGATTTTACTTCCCGGTCACCTGCCACCGCCTGCACCGCGCCCAGGCTTCCCTCTTTGGCGACGACGACATGCCTGCCTTGCGGCACGCCGGACGGCATATCGAGAGGGCCTTCCTGCTCGTAATGGCTGATGGGCTGGTTGCGGTAAAAATCCAGGCCGTAAGCGACTTGCCGCTTTACGTTGAAGCTGGCGACTGTCTCGTTGGCTGGCACACCAAGCTCTGCCAGACGCTGGTTGATGGGTCGGGCTGACTGCGTGCGGTCAATCGTCGCTGCCGCCGGTCGCAGCAGAAAAGCCACGGCCAGAATCGTTGGGACAAGGGTGACAAAGTGCAGAACCCGTATTCCCTCCCGACGCACCATCACTAAGACCATGAACGCGATAACTCCGCCGGTGACCGCCATGAAAAGTCCCATATAGGAAGGAGGCTGCACTTTC
>JASLFF010000249.1 GCA_030150795.1 Terriglobales bacterium
GGAAATACGGCTTATGCAGCAAGCACCGTGCTCGCTGCTTTTCTCGGAGGACTGGCTCTGGGGGCGTCCATCATCGGCAAACGAGTGGACCGCTGGCGTCCGTCGCTGCTCATCTACGGAACTCTGGAATTGGCAATTGGAGCGTATGCGCTGCTGGTCCCTCTGCTGTTTGCGGGACTCACATACGCTTATGTCTTTTTGTATCGCTTGCTAAGCCTGGGGACGGCTGGAGCCACAATCGTGCGCTTCCTGCTCGCCACGGTTGTCATTATGGTTCCATCTGCTTTGATGGGTGGAACACTGCCGGCGCTTGCTCGGATGGTGGCCGCGACCCGACCTGAGTATCGTTCAGACTTAGATTGGCTGTACTCCGTGAATACCTTCGGCGCAGCGATGGGTGCGCTGCTTGCGACTTACGTTCTGATGCCCACATGGGGCGTTTATGGGACACTTTGGACAGCTTTCTCAATGAACGCCGCAATTTTTTTCTACACCGCATGGTTCGTAAGGCGCGCTTCTGCTGACATGCACACGATGACCATCGCGGCTGGTGCTACTGGCCGAGCTGAAGTCGCTGGTCAACTTTCGCAAGTTGGCGACCGAACGCTTGACGTTCCAGCCAACACAGAAGGCAAGACCCAGGATGAAGCCCTGATTGACACTAGGGGAGCCCGAATTTTTCTGCTGGTAGCTGCTTTTCTCACCGGCATGATTACGCTTGCGTACGAAGTCATATGGACGCACGCGCTGGCATTCCTGGTGGGCAATGCTGTTTATGCATTCGGAATGATGCTGTTTACTTTTCTACTGGGGCTGGCAGCAGGCGCGCATGCTGTATCGCGCCTGGCGCGCAACAATCGCACTTGGGCCTGGGCCTTTGTCATCTCCCAGATGCTTCTTGGCGCGGCAATCCTGCTGACGCTGCCCTTGTGGAACCGCGTACCAGACTTATTTAACGTGAGCATCATCCGCGTGTTCCAGTTGGACCTTCTGATTTTGACGGCGCTGATTCTCTTGCGGATGATTTATGCCGCAGTGACGGGCTTGCGACGGCGCTGGAAAGAAATAGCGGCAGAATGCGTGGTTCTTGGAGTTCTGTTTACGCGACAGGCGCCGCAGCTGCCAGCTGAGAATTCTTATTTTGTCGCCACGGAAGCCTACCGATTCTTCATCGCGTTTGGCTTGTTGATTGTTCCGGCAATTCTGATGGGAGTGGCTTTCCCGTCGCTTTTGAATCTGCTGAACAGGGTCCGCGCGCAAGCCGGTGAAAGCGTGGGCAGCATTTATGCGGTGAATACCGTAGGCTCCATCCTGGGATCGCTTCTGGCCGGATTTGTCTTGCTGCAATGGCTCGGCTCTTACTGCTTGCTGCGTATTGGAGCGGTCACCAATGCTGCTCTGGGTGTGATCTTTTTTGCCCGCCTTGTTCCTACGGAGCGATTTTCCCAAAAGCTGGCTGCGTGGGGTGCATTCGCGGCCATTCTGGCTGCGGCATTGCTCATGCCATCGGCCTGGGATGTTCGTAATCTGACTCGAGGCACCTACGTCTATTTTTCAGCGGGTTGGATGGCCGACAAAGTGCTTTCAAGCCATGAAGACGTACAGGGCGGACTGACCACAGTTGTCCAAAACGGCCCAAATCGCACCCTGCTTACCAACGGCAAGTTCCAGGGAAATAATAGCGGCGAGGTGGGGGCACAGGTCCGCTTTGTGATGATACCCGCGTTGTTTACACGTGCGTATGATCGAGCGCTGGTGATCGGCCTGGGCACGGGCAATTCACTCAAGACCCTTGCTGAGTTTCCGTTCAAACGCATCGATGTGGCTGAGCTTGCGCCCTCCATCGTCGATGCGGCGCGCAACTGGTTTACCGATGTAAATGGTGATGTGATGGATCACGATCCAAGAGTCCACCTATCGATCACGGATGGGCGTAACCATCTTCTGCTGTCTCAGGTCCATTACGACCTGATTTCCATTGAGATCACGTCCATCTGGATCAGCGGGGAAGGCGACATTTACAACAAAGAGTTCTATGAACTATGCAAATCTCGCTTGACCCAGCAAGGGATATTGCAGCAGTGGGTCCAAGTGCATCACATGAAGCCCCGGGATCTCTTTGTTGTCCTTAACACGGCGGCGAAAGTATTCCCGCACGTGGCTTTTTTTCTAGGCCCGGAACAAGGTTTGCTGATTGCTTCTTCCTCGCCTCTGGAAATTGACTACCAGAAGATTCGCGCCTTGGAACGTACGGCGGGCATCCGGAAACAGTTGAACGCCATAGGAGCCCATAGCATGTTTTCCATGCTGGGCGAGGTGGTCATTTACGACAAGTCCTACCGTGAAGCCCTGGCGCGTCTTTCCCGGGAACTCAACGTGCCTGAGCGGTTAGTATCCACAGATGCTTTTCCCTATCTGGAGTATCACACGCCAAAAGGAAATGTTGTGCCCGTGGATTTCCTGCTGGATCTTTGGTTTTTTGTGCGGTTAGCGCCGCCAGTTCTTCCGCCCGATTTAAATGTTACGAACCTAAGTGACCCGGAAGACAGGGACTTTGTTTTTGGGCTGGCGTATGAAGACCGCAAGGATTACGCTGCTGCCGCCGATCACTTGACCCGAATCCAGGGAAAGAACCGCGCCTGCGCGCAAGCTGAGATCGCATGGATGCAAGCCCGCCAGCTGCAACCCAAGTCCCAGGCTGATGCGAAGCCTCCTGCCTGGCAGCCTTGTCCTTGATTTAAAAATCTAGAAAGTGGACAAGCGCGACGAAAGTTCCAGGCGGATTACTTCAGTTCGGTGATGATCGCGCGCTGTTTTCCGTTCATCAGCGTTTCAGTGTGCGTACGATCGCGCTGGTTGAACCTTACTGTACCGGTTGTGTATTTGTTCACAACCTCTTTCCCGTCAGGCGTGGTCGATTTCAGGTCGCCATCCTCAAGGAACACCACGACGACGTCTTTATCGTGGAAGTGCATCGGCGTGGCCACGCCTGGAGTCCAAGTGGAATCCCACACGATCACGCGATCATTCTCAAATACCTTCTTGGTGCCGGGTCTCGGAAAAGCCAGCGGGTAGCCGCTCTTGTTTTCTATCGGCGGGACAGGATGGTCCTTTAAGGCGATCACAAATAAGCGTCCGCTGATCTTCGAGGTAGCTCCTTTCGGCACATATACCGCGCTGCCGGAGAGAGAAACTACAACAGCGTCAGTTGGCTGTCCTGATGTGGAGTACTCTGAGACGTCCAGCACGCTGACACGGTCGTTGTCGATGATTGGCTTGGTCGCTGTTGGCGAGGCGGACTGGAACAGCATCATGCAGAGCAGCAGGATTTGAACCATGGGACCACCTTTCACGATAGATGCAAAGTCAATCGAAATACCGGGATACTATACAGCAAGCGCCTGTTTGGTTTGATATCCATTTACCAATTTACTGCTGATCTCTGTTAGACTTCGCTCAATTTCCTTCTGAGGTTTTTCCGGTGCTGCTGGAGCTGCGCGTCGAAAACTATGCCGTGATTGACAGCCTGGCTGTAGAGTTTGCCCCGGGCCTGAACTTGCTTACGGGTGAGACCGGCGCGGGCAAATCCATTCTGATCGATGCTCTATCTTTACTGTTA
Organism: Terriglobales bacterium; assembly: GCA_030150795.1. Next base: position 3,620 of record JASLFF010000249.1, read on the forward strand.
GGCGACAAGGCTTCTACCGACATGATCCGCCATGGCGCGGAGAAGGCCGTCGTCAGCGGCGTCTTTGAGGCCGACGAAAAGCGCCTCCGGCGCGTGTTGGAAGAAAACGGAATTGAGCCGGAAGGGAATCAGGTGATCGTGAAGCGCGAGCTTGCCGCCGGCGGCAAGGGCCGCGTGTTCGTCAACAACCAGCCCGCCACGGTCGCATTGCTGCGAGCGCTGGCTCCAGCGTTGGCTTCGATCCATGCGCAGAATGAAACGATTCTTGCTTTTGACGAAGCGGCGCGCCTGGGCCTGCTGGACACGTACGCTGGCCACGACTTGAGCGAACTGGCTGGCAAGCATGCTGCATGGACGGAAGTGCGCGAGCGGCTGGCGCAGTTGGATCGCGACGAGCAGGATCGCTTGCGCATGGCTGATCTGTGGAGCTTCCAGAAGAAAGAGATTGAAGGGGCGAAGCTCCATCCGGGAGAAGACCAGAAGCTGGAGACGGAGAAACGTGTTCTGGCCAATTCAGAGAAGCTTTTTGGCGCGGCCACGGCGGCATATCAGATCCTGTATGAAGATGATGCATCGGCACTGACACAGATCTCTGCGGCCCGAAAACAGCTGGAAGAGCTGGCGCGCTTTGACGAAAAGTTTCTGGAAGCACTGGCAGCCCTGGAGTCGGCCAAGGCGGCGATTGAAGACGTGAGTGCCACTGCCCGCGATTATGCCGATGGAATTGATGCCTCGCCTGAGCGCCTGGCTGAGGTGGAAGACCGGCTGGCCCTGCTGGACCGGCTGAAGCGCAAATATGGCAAGACAGTCGATGAAGTGATTGCCTAT
>JASLFF010000293.1 GCA_030150795.1 Terriglobales bacterium
ACGAAACGTCCGCGAGCTAGAAATTCTTTTACCCTGCCTGGTTCCGGGAGATCAGTTGTGGTTCCGATCTTGATCAGTGCCGTTTTGGATTGCATGTGGAAGCGCGTCCCTGTGCTGAATTCAAGTTCGTATTCTACTAAATACTTTTTCATTTCATAGAGGAATCGGCATTGACAATAAAAAATTTGTTGCGGCCCTTTCTGAGAGATCGTGCTGCTCTTAATAGGCAGCCGCTTACCCTGTTCCAAGGTAGGTAGTGGCATGACAAAACAATCTAAGACTTTTTCGATTGAAAAGGAAAACAGGTTCTAATGAAAATTATTTCCTTCTTTTTGCAGCATTCCAGAAAAGCAGTGTTCTTGAGCGTAATAGCGGGAGTTTTTAGCGGCATCTGCAATGCTGCGTTGCTTGCAGCCATTAGTAGCGCATTGAAAGCCGGACATCCCACAGCCGTACTGATGTGGAGTTTTGCGGGCCTGTGCGTGTTGCTGCCGTTTTCCCGCTTTTCGTCGGAACTGCTCTTGACCAAGCTAGGACAGGATGCAATGTATCAGTTGCGCATGAAATTGTGCCGTCAGGTGCTTTCTACGCCGCTGCGCAATCTGGAGATTCTTGGTCCGGCCCGCGTCCTAACCACTTTGACCGACGATATACCTACGATCATCGCTGCATTGAACGCCATACCGGTGCTTTGTGTGAATGCTGCGCTGGTACTTGGCTGTCTCATCTATATGGGAACTTTATCCTGGTCCCTTTTCGGGATTGTGATCGTTTTTATGGTGATTGGAATAATTTCATATCAACTCCCGATCATCAAAGTCCATAAATTGTTCCGGGCAGTAAGAAAAGACGCCGAAACTTTGCTGGGGCACTTGCGTGCGCTTACGCAAGGGATCAAGGAACTAAAGATCCACCAAGCTCGCCGAGAAGCGTTTGTGACAGATGGTCTTGACCTGACTGCGGTCTCTTTGAAGCAGAACAACATGTTGGCATTGCGCATGTATTCCGGGGCCGCAAGCTGGGGCCAGATTCTGGTATTTGTGGTGATAGGGCTCTGCCTTTTTCTTCTTCCCACCATGAGCCACATCAGCGGGCCTACTTTGACGGGATACACTCTGGCGCTTCTCTACTTGATGACACCACTTCAGGTCATCATGAACAGCCTCCCGCAATTGGGGCGCGCCAGCGTAGCTTTGCAAACGCTGAACGATCTGGGATTCACTCTGGCCAGCACGAAAGCTGAGATATCCTCTGTAGCAGGCCAGCCGGTTTCCCGGTGGAACATGTTGGAACTCAGAACCGTTACCCATTCTTACAACGTGGAAAGCGAATCACAAGCATTCGTGCTCGGTCCTATTGATCTTACCTTCAGTCCAGGAGAATTGGTTTTTATTACCGGAGGCAACGGCAGCGGCAAAACAACATTGATCAAGCTGATTACGGGACTCTACCTGCCAGAGCAAGGGCACGTCTATCTGGATGGCCGGCAGATCGGCGATGAAAATGTGGAATGGTACCGGCAGCATTTCTCGGTTGTCTTCTCTGATTTCTTTCTCTTTGAGCAATTATTGGGTTTGGCCGGTCCGGAGGTTGAAGGCCAGGCGCAACTATATCTTGAGCAGTTGAAACTCTCTCATAAAGTGAGCGTTACAGACGGAAAGCTTTCTACCACGGAGCTTTCGCAAGGCCAGCGGAAGCGTCTTGGACTCTTAACTGCGTACCTTGAAGACCGTCCAATCTACGTGTTTGACGAATGGGCCGCTGACCAAGACCCATATTTCAAGAACATTTTCTACATGCACTTGCTTCCAAAGCTGAAGGCCAAAAGAAAAACAATACTTGTGATCAGCCATGATGATCGTTATTACAACGTGGCCGATCGCCTTATCAAATTGGACGAGGGGCAGATCGTAAGCGACACCGGCGCAGAGGTCGCGGCATCATTTGAGAAGGCCAAAGGCCGCCACGCTTCATAGCGCCCGCTGAACACGCCGGAGCTCTTGGCGTCGCGGTGGCGCATTCGGGAACAGTTCTCAGCATCCTTCTGGATCCAGCGGATGAAATGCTCGAACGAAAGATTGAGCAGCTCGAGGTGGAGCTGAGAGTCCTTGGAATTTCCCAAATCTTGCGCTTCCAAACGCAATCTTGAAAAACTGCGTGCCTGCCGCGGCAGGCACACATCGGCATCGCCAGGCTGCCCCCCCTCGAAAAACGACAGAGACGCTATGCAATTTGCGCAAGAGCTTGCGGATAATATTCAACCGGTGCCTTGCGTGGCATTCTGGGGCTGACCGCCTTAACCCATTCTGGGTCCACCTCAGCGACAACAGTCCTCATCATCATGCTGATTGAGACAAGCAGACGCTGTTTGGGCAGAATGGAAGTAAGTACTCCTACCACGCCCTGCAAGGGACCTTCCTCGACGCAAACCTTGTCGCCTATATTCAAACCTTTCCATACGCACAGCGGCGACCCCGAATTGGTAAGGACCTGGATCGAATGAATCTCTTCCGGATCTATCGGAGCAGGTTTCCCACCAAATTCAACAATACGAATAACGCCGGGAGTGGTAACGATCAACCCGTAGACATTTGCGTTGACTCTACAGAATACATATCCTGGAAACAGCGGCATTTCGTAAGAAATGCGCTTTTTTCTTACGCTGCAAGTAGGCAAAAACTCTTCGTAGCCTTTCGCCCTTAACATCATTGCTACCTGTTGCTCAGTTCGAGTTCTCACTTGTAACGCAAACCACTGATTCTGGAGCACCACGGGTACGCCTCCTAGGTCCCAAAATGGAACTGGCAAGCTAGAATGTCCGTCGAACGTGGGCTCATATTAGTGAGAAGCCCAACGAGTAACAACGGTCGAAAAGACGAGGCAATACCTAGACAAAAAGTACAGGTGTAGAGGGAGATGGACGATTACTGATGAAGGACAAACACTTGGAATCAAGCAATGAGCTTCTGTACTAGAGCGAATTTCACGCTATCGTGCAAATCAATTATGTATAGGTTCATTTAAGGAAAATGTTGTTGTGCATTTTGAGAAGGTGATTGTCATTTTTAAAGGGGGCAACAAGAGGCAAGCTGGTACGCTTCCTCGACTGCAAGCCCGGACGTTCCGGCAATCCGGAGATCCATTATGGATAGTTGCGCAAACTATTGTGAATAAATCTTTTCTTGACCATGAAAAAGCCTTGGCCAGAAGCTTGAACGTCTGTGGTCGTGCCTCGACTCTAATCTTGCTTCAGTGACTGGGTAAAATGGGCCTGAGTGCGTGAAACGCTTTTCAGGTCGATTCTAGGGGCTGCTATCTCGAGTTCGTGTGTTATCGATGTCCAATCTTGGAAGTCTGTGTTATTCTTCGTCGCAGGATTAACGTGAGACTTAGGTTGTTGCCATGGATGGTTGTTCCAGAACCGTTTGGATTCACGACTTTTTAACCGATTGTTGTAGAACGGACCTCACATAGAAAGACAAAAACCAGGATAGTGAAAGTGCTTTCCCCGCTCGTTCCTGAGACTTGGATATGTCGCTAGTCACCACAGAACCCCGATTTTTTGGCAAGGACTACATCACTGCTTTGAAGAAACACTACCCTAATCTAGTGGAAGGAGCGGGCCGCTTTACCGTGGATCATTTATTGCAAGTCGGTATAGTGGCAGAGTGGTTGGGCCATTTCGATGAAGTCGGAGCCGAGGGATCAGATCGTTTCCAATCCATTATTGACCGTCCCTGGAGTGCCGATATGTCTGCCTGGGCCGTTTCTGGGGGCGGGCGCAATTTGAGGCATGCTGGCGCGTATGGTTCCTACAAAGGCCTGATCCTCCTGAAGCCTGCTATTGATCTGGTTTTGTATTCCAACCTCATTTGGGAGCTTCAACCTCAAACTATCCTGGAGTTTGGGAGCCTCCAGGGAGGAAGTGGTCTTTGGTTTGCCGATCAGTTACAGATATTGTGCGGCAGGGGTGAGGTGCATTCATTTGAGCTTTGCTATAAGTGCATCAGTCCGCGCGCTTCCCATCCGTTTTTGCACTTTCACGAGGCTGATTTGCGTTCTTTGGAAACCCTGGACAAGGCGCTCTTTGAACAGTTGCCGCATCCGTGGCTGGTCGTGGATGATGCTCATGTAAATGTGGAGAACCTCATTCCATTTGTTGCCGGCTATATGAGTTTAGGCGATTACTATGTGATCGAGGACGCATTTTTGTATCCCACTGCCCGTATCATCGTCGACACCGTGAATGGCTGCAAGAAGCTAGGATTTATGGTTGACACTAGATATACAGACGCTTTCGGAATGAATGTTACCTGTGCTCCAAACGGATGGCTGGTCAAGTGCAAGTGAAGAAGAGAGTGCCTCAATAGAAAGATACAACCAGTCTTGCTGCCTGTGTCTATTGTTGCGTCCGCATGGCCTTTATTGGATCCACCGATGCGGCGCGCAGCGCCGGCATACACAATGCACATAGGGCCTCATCGGTAATATGCCCAGCGGATGCGAGGCCTTGCCGAGCGACAACAACTTAGGATTGGTTGCGGAGGAAGAGAACCGCACGCGCGAAGAGCTCGTGCGCGAGGCTGTCGAGCGCTACCTGAAGGATCGCCGCTGGCAGAGGCTTCTGGCCTATGGAGAGCAACAGACCCGCGCCTTGGGTTTGAGCGATGCTGACGTACCCCGCCTCATCGAAGACTACCGTCGCCAGAGCCGATAGGTGATCGTTGCCACGGCAGACTCAAACATCTACGTCTCAGCCTTGCAATTTGGCGGAGTTCCCCTTCAGTTTTTGAATGCCGCGCGAGACGGAGCGTTCCGGCTTGCAATTTCAGATTCCATCATCAATGAAATTCGTGGCGTATTGCTGAATAAATTCCGCTGGTCTGACGCCATGCTGGACGAAGCACGCGAAACCCTTCTGGACTTCACCGTGCTTGCCAAACCTGCCCGAACCTTAAGTGTCATCGCTGAAGACCCGGACGACGATCGCGTCATCGAATGCGCAGTGGCGTCCGGTTCGTACTATATCGTCAGCGGCGACAAACACTTGTTGCGTCTCGTGCACTACGAAAACATCCGCGTTATCAAAGTAGCGGAGTTCCTCACGCTCATCCCGATCGAGAGGCACATGGAACTCCTTCACCCGGATTCAGCTAGCCCTACAACAAGAACGCTGTCTTCAAGCTAAGGCTCATGCGAATCAAGTTGCCGGCGGGAAAGATAAGGGTTTGGCAAATTTGCCAAAAGTTAAGCAGATCGATGTTCGGCAAAGAGATTGCTTATCTCACCGGCACCTGCCTCAATTGCTACTCTTGCATCCTATGCGTGTCGGAAGCAGGACAAGTTTTGATTTTCCTAGCGATTTAATTTCTGCTGCCCTCAAATGCAAAAACTCCTGCTCCAAATGTTCCGCGTCAATCGCTTCTTTCGGGCAGCTCGCTTGTCCTCGCATTAGACAAGCCATGTGTCCCGCAAGCCCTTTGATTTCATCCTTGTCGACGCTACCACGCACATGCACGAACGCCGTTACTTGGTCCCGATCAAATTAACGAATATGCCTCTGTGGTTGTAATTCAGGTCGGTCAGTTCGTCGGAGAAGTTGGTGAAGTTGTAGCCGACGCCGGCCTTCAGGTTCTTGCTGATGTGATGGTAAATCGCGGTTAAGACGCCGCGCTGGCGTTGATTTAGATCCGGGAGGCCAAGCTGTCTGACCTCGGCCAGGGTGTCCCATTGCTTGAGAAACCGGTAATCCAGCCGCACGACGGAAAGGTTTGCAGTATTGTCGAAGAAAGTCGGCTGCACGAGGTCCAGGCTCGCTTCTCCCAGCCGGTACGCATACTTGCCACCCACGGACCAGTTGGCTGTGAGGTCGTAGGTAACATCGAGCGCCGCGATGTGGCTCTTCTGAAGGAATTGGGTCGCGGTGTTCTGCGCTCCCAGTTGATCCGTGGTCGGGACGTTATAGAAGTACGTGTACTTGACCAGGGCGTTCAACCGGTCGTTCCGCACCGGCCGGTATGCGTAGCCGACCACGCCCTCGGTGTAGCCGCCGGTAGAAAAATCGCCGAGTGTGCTATGACTGATCGAGTAATCCAGTTTGCCGAGCAGTCGCCAGCTGGGGCTCAGTTGGTATTTGAAATTGTTACGCAACAGCAATACGGTCTCTATGATGTGAGTCAGGTCTGGCTGTTCCACATCGTCCCGGCGAAACTCGATCGCGCTTGAGAACTGTATCTTAGCCACTCCGTAACCCATGTGGATTCCGGCTGCCTTGCGTTTGGTTTCGGCGCCGGTCTGGGAGTCGAACAAGTTGCCAAACTCCCCGCTGCCGCCGAAAGTCCAGCGCTCTTTGGTCACGAGATTGATTCCAGTGGCGTGCGTAAGTCCGCTCTGCGACGCGGCAGTCTGGTAACGCTCCTCAAGGTAGACGCTGGAGCTGTCGCCGAGCCGCGTTTTCACGCCTGAGACCAGGCTGCCCCAGCTGCCGCTGTGGACCAGCTGATCGTTGTCCGTTCGCTCGTTTTCCAGCGAATAGTTCAGGTAGAGACTGGTCCGCTCGGAATAGAGAAAGCTGGTGCCGATCTTTCCGCCGGGACCAAGATCTCCGTCAGACGCCTCACCATCGATTCGGAAGCGTTTCGTCAAGCGATAGGATCCGCCCACGCCGGCGCGACTGTTGTCTGGACGGCCGCCGCTTGCTGCGACCGTGTCCTGGCCGAAGACGTAAGCGCTCCAGATGTCACTGGGACTGTACTTTATTTGCGCAACCGCGTCCGTGCGCTCGCCCTGCTCCTGAGTTAGTGGCACAATCGGCGAATTGTCCTTACGCATATCGTCGCGCACACCGGTGCTGAAGCTCCATCTGTTGGTGACCTTATAGGTCAGGTCCAATTCCATTGCCCGCGTATCGAGCCCCTGGTCCTCAGTCCTCTGATCGGCCTTGGCCATCAGAGTCAGGCGGCTGCTCACCGGCATTTTGAACATGCCGCCGTATTGCTCCGTGTCCTTGATGGTCAACTGTCCCGGCGCAGAGTAACCGGCATCGAGTCTCTGCGTGTAGAACTGGAAACGACCGTCGTGCCCCTTAATGAAGTCACTGAGCCCGACGCTCACGTCGGCGCGGTAGGCCCCAGCTTTTGAGTTGGTGAAAGATGTGTCGTCTGGGCCCTGGAACCCGAATCCGCCATCATTAGATTGCAGCGACGGGGAGAGGAGACCCGTGGTGCGGCCTGCCTGCAGCTTCAACCAGGAATTGGCGCTTTTCCGCAACGTCATGTCTGCAGCGCCAAGGTTGCTGGCGCCGTCTCCCTCGTTTGAGTCGGCTGTGAAGCCGAGCTTCATGTAATTGTTTAACCAGTAGCTGGCCTGACCGCCGACGGCGACCTGGTTCAGGTTATCCAACCCTGGCGTGTACTCATAACGCACCACGAGAAAGGATTGGTCACCACTCAAGCCGCTGGTACGCACCAGCAGGTTGTCGTTAGCGCTCGCCGAGAGCGGCTCGGAAAGCAGTAGCCGGCCCTGGATGTAATCAATGTCGTAGTCCACGTTGGGCCGCAGGTTCACCACCCCTGTGACGATGTTCGATGCCTTGTCGCGAACTTCAATACGCACGCTCTCGGAGCCTGTCAGGATGTCCTGGTGGTGCAGGAAGTAAATCGATCCACCGGTTCCGAGGAATTGCTCATAGCTCGCCAACGTTCCCGGCTGGGCGGCAAAACCGTCAGCCGTGATCCGTCGTTCACCGAAGCTGGTGAGTCCGGATCCGAAGTGCGCGTCGGCTCCATACAGGCCGCGGTCGACGTGGGCCAGATCGTTGCCCACGTAGTCGACCTTAAAGTTGCCCCACATCCCATAATCCTGGCCGTGGCTCGCTTTCACGTAGAACTTGCCCAGCGTCGGCGCGTTTTCTTCTACCGTACTGTCGTCGCCAAACGACGGGTAATAATAGTCGGGATTGATACGCCGGAATAACGAATCGGGTTGCTTATCCAGGAAGTTGCTGAAGAGGTCTTTCACCGGGCCTTCTCGGGTATCCGCGCTGGCCGTCAAATGCCAGCTCTGAGATAATTTGCCGTTCAGGTAGAACGCCAGCCGTCCATCTAAGGACGAATCGACGGGCTGCGTAGGATTATCCCCCTGCTGTAGTTTTTCCGCCGCCGAAACACTATTCTTCGATATGGTCATATCGGCAATACCGACAAAGAACATGTCCCTACGCTTGAACTCCAGATCGCGGAGATAAACCGAGCCGTTGCCGGCGTCGTCGAGTATCTCGACTTCGACAGTTTGTGTGCCGTTGGGAAGGACCTCCTCCGCAATAAAGTTGCCCTTCGGATCAACGGGGACCTCGCGG
>JASLFF010000302.1 GCA_030150795.1 Terriglobales bacterium
AAAAAATATTTTCTTCTTCCCAATACGGCGGGCTGTTACACGGCCGAAGAAGCTATTCGCGCAGCCCGGCTCGGGCGCGAAGTTGGACTTTCTGACTGGGTAAAGATTGAGGTCATCGGCGACCAAAAGACGCTTTATCCCGATGTGCAGGCGACGATTGAAGCCACTCGCATACTGGTGAAAGAAGGATTCACGGTGCTTCCTTATACCTCAGATGACATTGTGGTGGCCAAGCGGCTGCTGGATGCAGGCGCGAGCGCGATCATGCCTCTGGGCGCGCCTATCGGAAGCGGGATGGGCATTCAGAACACTGCCAACATCCAGATCCTGCGGGAGATGATTACGGAAGTTCCGCTGATTGTGGACGCAGGCGTGGGGACCGCATCAGACGCGGCCATCGCCATGGAGCTTGGCGCCGATGCCGTGCTGATGAACTCCGGGATCGCGCACGCGGAAAATCCTGTGATGATGGCGGAAGCCATGAAGCACGCGGTGATTGCCGGACGCGCAGCTTACCTGGCCGGCAGAATGCCTCGCAAGCTTTACGCCACGGCAAGCTCTCCGCTGCAGGGAGTCGTCCGCTAGAGAATCGGCGTGCTTGAACGATCTAACGGGTGTTATCCAGGGCCACACCCACCGGTCCGCTCGCAGTCAATCCCGTACTTGCGCCAGAGATGAAACGGTTTGGCGCTGCGTTTATGTTGCCCGTCGCGGTGTTCAAATTCGCGTACACGGCTACTTTGGCTGCGTTAGCGTCGGCGAGATAGGCGGTCCCCGTTCCAGAAGGGTCCACCACGATTTGCATTGGTGTTAAAAAGCCTGTATTGCTGCCGCTGATTTGCGCTACGGGGGCTACATTCGCTCCGGCGGTTATCGCACTGGCAGGGTAAATGGTAATGCTGGGCGGCAAGGATAGCGTGCCCACATTGCTCACGACCAGACGGCCCTGACCATCAAGCTGAATGCCGGCCGGGTTAGCCAATTGCGTGTTCGATCCCGTAATCGAGCGACTCGGCGTAATTGCTCCGGTCGGCAGCGTGCTGGCATTGTCATAAATAGCGATCGCCCCATCAAGGTCAGCGGCAAAAAGACGGTCATTGACGACGTCGACGAAGATTGCCGCCACTCCAAGGGCGAATGCCGTGGTTAGAGTACGTGTCGGAGCTATGTTGTTTACTCCGGTCGACAAAGATGCCACGTTGAAAACAAGAATATTAGGATCATCCAATACGTAAAGCTCGTTCCTGACTCGATCAAAAAACAGGTCCGCAGGCGAAACCAGCGTGGTGTTGCTACCAGTTATAACGCGGGTCGGCGTCAAATTGACGTTTCCATTTTGTGTGCTGATCTTGTCGAAGATCACAATAGAAAGATCACCTTCATCGGCCACGTAAAGACGATCGGCGGCGGGGTCCAAAGCTATATAGTTCGGAGCGTTCAGACTAGTATTCACCCCCACTATCGCCGCAGCAGGGGTCGCATTACCGCTTGCTGTAAACGCATTGTCAAAACGCAGAAGCGTGTTCGACGTTGTATTCATCACATAAAGCTTGCCCGTGGCCGCAGGGTTTGGCGTCGGCGTGGGACTTGGCGTGGGCGTTGGCGTACCGCCGCCGCCTCCACCCAGCGTTCGCCGGGGCGAAATGACACAACCAACAGTAAGCAAAAGACAGAATACTGCCACACAAATGCCTGCCGGCAAAAAGCCGCGTTTTGATCCAAATATTGGGTTCATTCTCTGCCATGATAACCCAGTTTTTGAGCTTTCTTATGTGCTATTCGTGACGATGCGCTTCACACCGAAGTAACCAGAGCTGGAGTTAAGAAGTGTAAAAAAAAGCGGCCTTTCAGCCGCTTTTAGCGTAATTCGAATTAAATGCTTTTATTTATTTTTCTCGTCGGCCTGCTTCAGCATCGCCACTTTGTCAACGTGGAGCGTGCCATTATCAAGCTTGCCGGTAACGCTCACGTGATGGCCTTCATGTCCCTTCAACGCGTCCTGATTGTCAACATTGATGATGCTCTTGTCCTTTTCGGAAACGAACACCAGCTTCGATCCGTTTTCTGCGCACTTCTTGACACAGTCGGCATTGTCGATGTCTTTGGCGCCACATTTCTCATCGCTCACCCAGCCGCTCATCTTGGTTTCTTTGGGAGCTTTGTCTTTGGCCAGGGACAGCGTTGAAACGCAAAATGTAAGTGCAAATGCAACTAACAGAAGTTTCTTCATGGGTAACGGTTTCTCCTCAGAGGATGTTGTTGCTTCAGCAAAAGTGCTTGCAGTCGCTTTGCCGGGTTGAGGTTATTGAGCTACGACGACAAAAAAGGTGACAAGAAAAAGCTTGTTTGGGCGAGGATCAATTACCTCGCCGTCCGACTCTTAGTTAAGGCTACTTCTTCTCTGGCGGTTGTGCAACCGGTGGAGGGGAAACGGTGTAAACAACCTCTCCCGGACGAGCATAGCGGAGCCGTTCACGGGCTTCTTTTTCAATGGTTTTAGGGTCGGTCTTTAAAGCTTTAATTTCCTGTTCCATCCCGCCGTTTTGTTGTTGCAAGGTCTTGATCTGGCGATCAAGCTCGCGCGATTCCCGCCGCTTTTGCCGATAGTCCATCAGTCCATTGGCGCCGAAGACGGCGTAGTATCCAACCACGCACAGCAAAACGCCGATCCCAGCGGCCGCCAGCTTGTGGCGCAAGCGATAAAGCTGTTCCCTTCCGCTTTTGATTTTCTCCGCCATTATTGTTTGATCCAATCACGCGCCGCGGCCGACAATTTGTCCAAACCTTTTTCCGAACCGGCTTCAGAGTAAATCCGCACAACAGGCTCAGTGCCAGACACGCGATAACAAACCCACGATCCATCATCCATGATCAACTTCAGGCCGTCTGCCCGACCCACTTGTTTTACTTTGTGGCCAGAGAGTTCGGTTGGATCGCTCTTCATCTTACTAGTGAACTTCGCTTTTAGTTCCGGCGTCAAGCTGAAGTTTTCTCTGCGGGCATAAAAGGAACCAACTTTGCCAAATAAATCTTTGATCTGCTCGCCAATCGACTTTTTTCGGCTGGCCACGGCTTCACAACACAACAGGCCGGCAAGGATGCCATCTTTTTCTGGAACGTGATTCCGGATGGAAAGCCCTGCGCTCTCTTCTCCACCGATGGCGATCTTATCCTGCTTAATCAGCTCGCCAATATATTTAAAACCGACCGGCGTTTCATGCAGCGGCACTTTGTGGTGCTCCGCCAAAGCATTAATCATGTTGGTGGTGGAAACGGATTTGGCAACGCCATTCTTCCAGCCTCGGCTTTCAACCAAATAATCGAACAATACGGCAATAATGTAATTGGGCAGAATGAACGTGCCGTCCTGGTCCACGATTCCGAACCGATCGGCGTCTCCATCGGTCGCGATTCCGATGAGTGCACCAGTCTCTTTCATCTTCTGGCGCATTTCATTCAGCAAATGGTCTTCCGGCTCAGGCGCATGCCCGCCAAAAAGCACATCGCGGACGTCATGCACCGTAGCCACGGGAATACCCGCATCGCGCAATAGCGCGTCGGAATACCCCCGGGCCGCGCCCCACAGTGGATCAAAGACCACTTTCAATCCTGAGTTCCGAATGAGCTGCAGATTAACAATCTCTTTAAGACGCGCAAGATAAGCAGGCTTGGGGTCGATATTTGCCACCTGCGTTTTCGACGAAGGGCTGGAAACTTCCCCGTCGGCTGCGATCAGCGCTTCAAT
>JASLFF010000307.1 GCA_030150795.1 Terriglobales bacterium
GCCGGGCTTCCGGGCTGTACGTTTGTTACGACCACGCCCTTGACGTCAGAAGGAAGTTGCAGCTGGTCGCGCAAATCGGCGTTCAGGTTTTCCAGCGCAACGCCCCAGCGCGCTTTGCCGTGCGATCCGCCGGAGTTCGACGCAGTCTCGTCGGACTTTTTGTTGATGCTTTCCAGCGTTACCGGAAGATTCAGGCTCTTGCCATCACGCATCACAGTGAGATTTACTTTGTTTCCCGGACGCTGCGAGCTGATAGCAGCCTGCAACTGGCCGGAGTTTTCCATTTTCTTGCCGTTGAGTTCAGTGATGACGTCACCGACTTTGATACCAGCCTTCGCGGCAGGAGAATCAGCTTCAACCTGGCTGATCAACGCGCCGCTGGCGTTATCCAGATGGAAGAAAGTAGCGTTCTCGGGCGTCACATCATTGATGCCAACGCCGATTCGCGCATGCTCGATCTTGCCGTCTTTCAGCAACGTGTCCACCACGGGCCGCGCAATCTGCGTTGGAATGGCAAAGCCCATGCCCGCGAAGCTGCCCGAAGGCGAAATCAGGAACGTGTTAATGCCAATCACTTCACCGTGCGCATTCACCAGCGGTCCGCCGGAATTGCCGGGATTGATGGCAGCATCGGTCTGGATGAATTCGCCGGGCTTGCGCGCATCATCACTGTAAGGGTTCGGACGGTTCAGCGCGCTCACGATGCCGCGAGTCACGGTAAAGCGGAAGTTAAACGGATTACCGAAAGCCAGAACAGTCTGTCCGGGCTTAAGCGCGGTTGAGTCGCCCCAGGGCAGGCTCGGAAAACCACTACCGTTCACTTTGATCACTGCCAGGTCCGTCATGGGATCTGCGCCGATCAACTTTGCCGGCAGAACGCGACGGTCATTCAGCGTAACGCGAATATCGGTTGCACCGTCGATTACGTGATTGTTGGTCACAATATATCCGTCAGGAGAAATAATGATGCCGCTTCCAAGTCCGTGCTCCACGCGCGGGCCTTGGCGTCCTTGCGGCATCTGCTGGCCAAAACCAAACGGCCCAAAGAACCGCTGGATTTCATCCTGATCCTGGCCTGACATCTGCTGTTGCTTGGCTCGCGAAGTCACGGTCACATTTACCACTGCGGGAGTCACGTGGGCCGCAAGTGTTTCCATGGCGTGGTCAAGCGCGGAAATTGCGCTCACGCTGTTGTCGTCAAGGGCCGCGGCGGCGGAAGCAACACTGGCAGCGCTTGCCGGCGCGGGTTTAAGAAATTCATAACCTCCAAAGCTGGCTGTGAGAACTAACATCAACACTGCCGCCAGCGTCTTGCCTTTCAGGAGAGTCTTCCATTGCTGTATTGGCGTTTTCATTTGTTACTTTTCTCCGTATTAAATTTGATTGCCGAATGGTTCTTACAACTAGTTATTTAGTTTTTAAAAGCCGGAGTTCAAGCTTGCCGCCTCTGGCGCTAAGAAAAATTCTTTAAATCTTTCGGGGTTTTTGTATGACCTTGGATTGCGGCTGCAAGCTCACTTGCCACATATGTACCTGCCAGCTCTGCTGCTGGCCGGAAGCAGTGCGCTCCGTGACTACGAAAAACATCTCTTCCCGCACCGTTACGTATTGCTCCGGCGCCGGTGGTTGATTCTTGGCCATCATCAGCAGCGGTTCAGTCTTTGCGGGAAGTTTGGTCTGGCGCGAATTACTAGGTTTGCGTCGAGGCGACAGCAACGCCTTTTCTTTTGTTGGCGCTATCTCTTCACTGCCAGTCTTCAAGCTTGCCGGCACCACGTGGACTTTTGGTCCCTCAGTGCTTATATCTCTGGCCGGTGACGGAGCTATGCGAACTTTGCCTTGACTATCCGTCTGGGCCGTCGCTGCCGGCAGACCATCGCCAAATCCAATCAGTTCCGGCGTGAATGAGGCCGGCACCGCGCAAAGCAGGGCCACAACCATCACTACTGGCACTGCCGGCTTCCACAGTTGCGTGGCCTGCGGACGATCAGGATCCAAAATTCTGGTGACACGCTCTGTCAGTTGGCGAACACGGCCTACAGCGGCTTGCGCCAAGGCAATTTGTTTTCTCAGGAAACTTCTTTCGGCCACATGAGCCAGGCATTCCGCATAGCCTACGGGCGTGCCGGAATGCACCAGAACGGCATCATCGCAAGCCATTTCGCGGTCCAGTGAAAGCCTGCGCTCAATCCACCACACGCTGGGAAGAAAGAATAGCAATGCTTTCAATATTTTTTGTGCCAGGTTCGTCCAGTCGTCGCGACGGCGCAGGTGCGCCAGTTCATGCAGCAGGATGTATTTCAACTCTTCTGCCGGAGTGCTCTCCACCATCCATGCGGGAAGGATTACCGCAGGCCTGCTGAAGCCAATCGCGGTCGGCACTTCCAGCCGGTCTGACACCAGCACTGAGACTGGACGCGACTTCTGAGCTTCTTCAACAATCGCGCGCATCTCTGCAGGCAGCGATTCCATTTCCACCGGCGCCGCATGAGCGCGCAACCTGCGCAACTGGAACGTCGCGAGCACTACACGCGCCAAACCCGTAAACGCAATGACCGCCCAGGCAATGCATGCATACAATGCAACCGAAGTCGAAACCGTGAACACCGCCGTAGAACCGCCGGTGGCCACAGCTCTGCTCTCCAGATAAACACTGAACAGCGGCAACATTGCTGTTGCCAGTAAGGTTGAAAACCAGATAGCAAAGTTGGTTCGTGAATCTCTCTTAGGAAAGACCTGCAAAAGAACCCAAACAGCAGCAGCGAGCAGGGTACCGCCGACCATGCTGAACAACAAGCGTTGTGAAACTAATGTAGCCACGCCGTGCAAATTAAGGTTCATCCAAGCAGGGCTCATGATTTCCCCCTGTGCTGTTGCAGCAGTTGGCCCAGACGCGTCAGTTCTTCCGCGTTAATGCTTTTGTCTTCAAGAATGTTGAGTACCAGCAATTCGTGGGAATCTTGAAAGAAACGTCCCACAAGGTTCTTGATTTCAAACCGCGTGGCTTCCTGCTTCCCTACCAAGGGTGCATAGACGTGGGCTCGCCCTTCCTTCACGTGCTGCACGTAGCCTTTTTTTTCCAGGATGCGGATCGTGGTGAGTACTGAGTTGTAAGCCAGTGGGAGTTTCGCAGGTAATGCTTCCAGTACCTGATGCACCGTCGCCGGCCCAACCTGCCAAAGCACCTCCATGAGGCGAAGTTCAGCTTCTGTTAAGGTAGGCGATTTCTTCGGCGGCACGGGTCTTTGCTCCTTTTTTACTTCCCTGAGAGATTTCCTTGTTATCTATATAGACGCAGCAAAAAGAAAATAGTAACTAATTCTTTAGTTATTTTGGAAGAAAAATTGGCTGTTCTTTATATCATTGATTTTATTTGACTTATCTACCGCCCCTGTCGCCTATCTTCTCGAACCGCCCGCGATGCTCTTCCACAAGCTTGCGGATCTGCACCTGGAGTGCATTCACGGTTTCAAAGAGTGATTGGATGCCATTCGTCTGCCAGCTCACGCCTTCATGATCAATATCGGTACAGAGGTCTTTCAGCATCTGGTTGGAGCGGCGCAGGCGCTCTGCAGCTATAAAAGATAAAACATTGGCGGGATCTTTTTTTGATTCGACGGCGCTGAGCAATTCACTTACTGTCCATGCGGTAAGGCGGGCATTGTCCAGCACATGGCGAAACTCCTGCAGATGCAGCAGCTCTGGAGTTGCTCCAGCTTTCAAAGCCAGGTCTATCTCTCTCAATTCGCTTGAGATTTCCTTCAAGCGACTGGAAAATGCACCCGGAAGGGTATCCGCCATTCTGGCACCTCGTTGCTCGTTACGTTATCCCAACTAAACGCCTGAAGCGCATTAAAAAACGCTTAGGAAGCCTCAGGATGGTTACTAATGTTATGTCCGAATCCTGAATGGGATGAAACGCCAGGTTCGGCAGGCACACATGCGGAAGCGCAACTACCATTTGTGGACAAATATCTGCGACTTCAAATGAAATGCCGGCGCGATGGGCCGATCAGCGGCTTTGCCCAAAAAAGCAAAATTCCACCAAGACGCACCAAATGACACGAATTTACAAATTCAATGGTTCTATTTTTTTGATCCGTGTAAATCAGTAGTTATCCGTGTTATCAGTGGTAAGGTTTGGGGTTTTTTGCAAAGCTTGGCGGGCCGGAAACCCGCAGCTATCCAGCCAGATAGCGTTCCGGCGATTGCTCAAATTTTTGTTTGCAGCCGGCGCAGCAGAAATAAAACATCTTTCCCTGGAACTCGGCCTTATGTTTCGCTTTGCTCTTTTCCACCGTCATGCCGCAAATGGGATCTTTTGCCTCATTCGGAATCACATTCAGCGCAGCGCTGGCTGCGGGCTTGGCGGCAGACTTTGCCGCGTTCGCGCGTATCTGCACTATCTCCGCCAGGATGCTCACAGCGATCTCCTCAGGAGAAGTCGCCCCGATATTTAGTCCGGCAGGGGCCCGCACGCGGCTGATTTTTTCCTGGCTCACGCCGCG
Organism: Terriglobales bacterium; assembly: GCA_030150795.1. The sequence continues at coordinate 4,509 of JASLFF010000307.1, forward strand.
TGTCTTTAGAAATTCCAGCACCTTGCCGGCCTTGGTCTTGCTCGCCACAAATGCCACATACACCGCATCGCTGTTGCTTGCTTGTTCCAGCGCTTCCTCGTCGCCTTCACCCTGTGTGGACACCACTACAAATGTCTGCGAGGTTATTTTCCCGTCGGGCAGTTTGAAATCATCGGCCACAATATTCTCAGTGCCGGCAGTGTCTTCTTTAGGACTCTCAGAAGAGACCACGGAAACCCCGTATCCAATCGTGCTTCCTAATCGCGCCAGAATTTGCGCGACAGGTGACCGCCCCAGAATCATGATCTGCGGTTTCGGCTTTACCGGTTCAAGATAGATGTCCAACGCTCCTCCGCTGTGGCACGTCATCGTGTAATCCACAATTCCCTCTTCAGGATTGCTGTCAGAAGGGCTGATTCGCACAAGCCGGGGACGGCCGTCAGCCTGCGCTTTCAACGCCTCTTTTACCACCACCGGCTGCGCGCACCCGCCGCCAATCCATCCTGATATTCTGCCGTCCGCGTGAATGATCGCCTTGTCTCCCGGCTTGCCGGACGTGGGAGGCAGAGCGCGCACCACCGTCGCCGTGACGAATGATTCGCCATGAGCAATTAACTCTTCCGTCTCTTTGAGAAACTGATCAAACATCATCGCGTTGTCTCTATTAATCCCCAGTGTGGTGTCTCAGAAATATCTTCACAACACCCTGAGCCTATGTTTAGGCAAAAATGTTTATCTCTGTCATCCTGAGCGCAACGCCACCACGCCTTTTCCAAACCAAGACCCCCGAGCGCGAAGTCGAAGGACCCCGAGGATTTTCTTCCTATCCATACTGCATCAGGGAGTTCTCACAATACCTCGCCTACTCTTAGGCGCGATCCGTCTCATGGTTTTTTAAGCTCAGCTTTTGCGCTACTGTAAGCTACTTCTGAAACACCACTAGCTGCTCGCAATCGTGTGCCCTAGCCTACCTTAAGAGAATCAAGTGCGTCTCCAGATTCAACAGACTCTCAAGATTATGTGCCGGAGCAAATACGTCAATATAAGGTAGCGCCGCGCTCATCCCGCGCGTGATGGGCTGATAGTCAGCCATTCCCAGCAGCGGATTCAACCAGATCAATTTGCGCACTCGCCTCTTGATAGCGCTGAGTTCTTCCGCCAGAATCGCTGGATCTCCGGTCTCCCATCCATCGCTTAGGACCATGAACACAGTATCGCGGGAAAAGAGCCGTCTTCCCCGGAGCTTTGTTAGCTGTTGTAGCGATTCCCCAATTTTTGTTCCGCCTGACCATCCTGCGGCATGCCCCGCCAATGACTCCAAAGCATCTCGCAATTGGCGCGCGCGCAACGCTGACGTGATCTCCGTGAGCTGCGTGCTGAACAGAAAAGTGTCCACCCGCTTAAAATACTTTTGCAGAGCATAGGCAAACCGCACAAAAAATATGCTGTAAGGATTCATTGATCCGCTAACGTCCAGCGCAATCACCAGCTTCAATGGCTGTAACTTTCGCTTGCGGAAGCTGAGATCGATTGGATCGCCGCCACGGCCAATGCTTCGGCGGATCGTCCGGCGCAAATCGACTCTGCCCCGCACCGCCAAACTTCTAATCCGGCGTGAAAGACGCAGACTCATTTGCTGCAATAGACGCAAAGAAATCTTCTCCAGTTCGGCAAGATCGCCTTGCCTGACTTCAGAGAAATCAGCTTTCTTCAACCGCTCATGCACCGTCGCACCCATCACCGCTTTGCCTTCTTCTAGTTCAGCCATCGCAGCTCTGCTCGGGGCCATCGAAGCCAGTTCGGCATTCTCCTGCTGCGACTCCTGTTCCCGCCTGTTCTTACTGCGCTTCACACGCTCCAAGCTTACTAGTCCCGCGGAACCGCTCCAGAACGCATCAAAGATTTCGTCGAAGATGTCCCAGTCAGCTTTTGTTGAACAAAGCACGGCCCGCAG
>JASLFF010000335.1 GCA_030150795.1 Terriglobales bacterium
CTGGTGCTGGCCGTCAGAATAAGATCGTCAACGGCGATGCGTTCTCCGCGTTCCGCATAGTAATCAGCCACCGTCTGGCGTGCCGATCTCAAACCTTTTGGATCAGGATGATATTGCAGCGACGCCGGCGCGCAGAGTGCGCGCATAATGGCCGGTGCGTCATACTTGAAGCCACATTCAGTCGGATTGGACGCGCTTAAATCCAACAGTCGTCGACCGCTGGATTTGTGCTGCTCCAGTGCTTCCGCTAGTCGGTTTGGTCTCAGGTTCCAGTTCGTGCGGGAGGCAAACATCAGATGAGTTATATCAGGTTCGCGGGCGAGTGAATCGTCCTGCTCCGGTAAAATACAAGGTCCGATGCCAAATCATTTCCGCTATTATCTTCGCGTGCGTTACGGTGAGTGTGACGCGCAGAAAGTCGTTTTCAACGCTCGCTATGCCGAGTACATCGATCTGGCAACCACGGAGTTTCTCCGCGCGCTGGGCTACGGCGAGCAGCTTTTCAGCGGTGAACTCGACTTTCAACTGGTGAAGCAGACCATCGAATGGAAAGCCCCGGCGCGCTTTGATCAGGTGCTGGAGATTTCTGTTTTTGCCAAGGCTCTCGGCAACACTTCATTCACGCTGGCCACAGAATTTCGCATTGCGGGCGATGATCGTGTGCTTGCGACGGCAGAAACCGTTTACGTGCTAGTGAAGCAGCACACGCTGACTAAAACTCCGCTGCCGCCTGATCTCCGTGCAGCCATGCAAAATGGCGCACAGGGACAAACGACGGACCACGCGGGATATTTAGCGCAGCCTAGAGTCAGCACGGAAATGCAATCATCAAAGCAGCAGCGGCATTAACCACTTGTTGAATCAATCCTTCCGCGCAATGCCGGTGACGCCAGCGACGAAGAATGTTGCTAACGCCCAGCCTAAGAGAATTTGGGTCCAGCGGAAGATTCGAAGAAAACTCGCCAAACCCAGCCGATTGGGATCAGGAGTCCAAGACTCTTTTTGGCCCAAATTAACCAATGGAAAACAGTGCTCGGCAGAGTAGACCAATGCAGCAAAGTGTTGGTAGTTCGGCGGAGGTTCTCCAACCCTGTGAAATGCCTCGTAGGCTTCTTTGTTAGTGGGTGTCATTGCGCCACGACAATACCCATAGCGATAAGCTCCCCAGCCCAGCGCAATCAGCAACAGCAACCACCATAGAGCACGACGGGGATAGATGCCATAACCGATCGTCCTGCGAAAAACCAAGTTCCAAGACGAATGAAAGACGCACCTCCCAGTCCGCCAAACAAGCAATTTCCAAAATCCGCGAAAGAGCAATTTCCAAAACCGAGCAGGCCAGCGTGGTTGAACGCTTCGACGTTTCCGTTCTTCCATTTTGTACAGTACGCGGCGCGCGCCTGGATCGTCGCCGTCCTCGCGGAGGACTTTGGCCAACTGGCGATAGGGTTGTGGCGCGAACTCGTCTTGACGCATAAGCCATTGGAGGCGGACCTTGCTGTCTTTTGGCCCCTCTGTAATTCTTCCATAGGTAAACCCATCGAGAGTGAGGCTCTTCGTAGACCAGCTTTCAAGATCATCGACCAGTGAACCGACGGAGGCATTTTGCAAATCTAACGTCGCTTCTCCCGGGTTTTTCACGTCGCGCCAAACCAGCGTCCGTTGGACGATCATTCTTTGTCCGATGATCTCCTTAAAGATTCCATTGTGGAATGCGAGATCCCCAGCAATCCGCGCGCCCACCATGGCAAGGCTACCATCTGCGTGAAAGCCCTCGCAGAGTAGGGCGCTTCCGGTGACATTTGCGTCTTCTATAGTCAGCGCTATGCCACTTGCCTGCACATTCAGTTGCGGTGAGTTCTTGAATGCGCCACCGCGACAATCAAGTTCGCCTCCAATCTGGGCACCAACAAGCCACACCTCACCCTCAGACTGGAAGCCGTTGCGAAGCAACACATCTCCCTTCACGGTGATGTTTTCCGCCACCAGCGCGGTGCCGCTGCTTTTCACATTTTCTTGCGCCGGATTTTTAAAGATGCCGCCACTGCAATCCAGATTGCCGCCGATCTCAGCACCCAAGAGCCACACTTCACCTTGGGATTGGAAACCGCCACGCAGGTGTATACTCCCATTCACGCGAACGCCTTGAGCATTCAGCGCCCCGCCGCTTTCTTTCATGTCTTTTTGCGCTGAATTCTTAAAGATGCCACCATCACAGTCAAGAGCACCGTATATATGAGCGCCCATAAGCTTCACTTCTGCGTTTGCAGTAAAGCGATCTCGTAGAAGAACATTGCCCTTTACATTTAGTCGGTCTGCCCATATTGCTTTCGTAAAGCTTCCAGAAAGATTTAGAAACGCCAATTCAGCAGAAACAAGCTTGATATCATCCGTAAAGCGACAACGATTAAGCACAAGAGGAAAGCGCAAAACTACGCCAGAAAGATTCAAGTCACTAGAGATCACCGCGCCATGTAATCTGATCCCCTGCGGATCAACATAGCCTTCGGCCGCCTTGTCGATACAAAGCCAGCGTAGCAGACCAGCGCGGACCGTGCGCTCTGGGCCCCACTCCTCGGTCGAAGGATCATTGTGAGGATCGTCGTTCTTTTGACTCGGTCCGCACCAAGCGACATCACCGGCAATGGCTGCGCGGAGCATCTTGCTTTCGGCTTCGCTCAAAGGGGCATAGCGGTCATCGGCTAGTTTCTTGAGGTCATCAAACTGCTTGTCAATCCAATCTGTGGGCATGCTTGCTTACCTTGGCGAGAGAGTAACACAGGCATCGGTGATTGAGGGGTTCCTTGGATTGTCAGATGGATCATCAGAAAAAATTAATCTGCGGAGGAAGGTTGGGCGGCATGCAGGCCATGTACTGTTGCACAACTGATATTGGCGGGGCTCGAATCGGCGAGAAATAGTTCACTGTCCATATTCGCCATTGTTTCATAGGAGAACAAATGGTAAACTGCGCAAATGAAACGGGATGTTTCATGGAGGCGGAATTATGGAAATTAAGTTTTCAATGAAGCTCAAGCCGGATGGGAAGACCGTCCGGGTGGAGATGCGGTGCACGGAGTGTGAAACCGAGCTGCAAATGGCCCAAAACGCGGCCGGGATGCGTTTCAGGTGTCCAAAGCATGGTGAATTAGGTACGCTCTCGGCGGAGGAGTTCGCTGACGGACTGCGGCAGGCGCAGGAGAAAGCCGCCGAACAATATGGACTGGGTGGGGCGGTTCGAATGAAGGTTATGCCGGCCGAGCCGACTGTTCAATAGCTTTGGCATGTCAAGCAGCGGATTCCAGGCGATTTGGTGCCGATTGATGGTGGATTTGACGAGATTTGGGTCCAATTCATAGCAAATTCTCTTGGGTCGAGTGAAATAACTCCTTTGGAATGCTAGTCGAGGCCATGGGGGGTGGGGGCGGGAGGATTTGGTAATTGGGTAAATTGGTAATTTGCTAATTGAAAAGCGGGTGCGACTTAACTTTATGCA
>JASLFF010000411.1 GCA_030150795.1 Terriglobales bacterium
TCTACCGCGCATTGGCGTTCTTTGTGGTTAAAATTTTCCGCGGTCCGGAGTACAATCCCTGCCATGCTCTCCCGCAGATCGCTTTTCAAAACCGCCGGACTTGGCGCCGCCGTGGCCGCCTCTGCAAGCCTTCCCACCGAACTGCTGAGCTGGGCTGAACCGCTAATCTCCACAAAACCAAAAATTTATTAATGAAATTTAATTGTGGTGGTTTTCACTAACCTGCCGTGAGTACTTGTCAGCACACTGGTGCTGTGGTTTGATCTTCGGCATTCTTGCAATTTCTTATAAAAAGCTCCTCGTGTATAGATCCCAGTATCATCTCTGGCTAGAACCAAATCGGTCATGCAAAAATGACGCTCTTAGTTCTGATGTTATGGCGCAAAAGTAGAAATGTAGTATCATGTTCCGGCTGTCATTCTTTGCAATGGCAGACGGGCCGAAAAAATCTTAAGTAGTTCCCCAAAGAACGTTTGAAAGAAGGGGTAGTAAGAATGCAGCTTAAGTATTGCTTCGCGCTTTTATGCCTGCTCACAACTTTAGCCTCAGGGCAAAATCCACGCCAAACCGCAAATAAATCCAGCCAATCCAATGTAAATGAATCACAAGAGCAATTTGAATTGAGACGGCAAAGCTTTAGTTCAGGACATCAGCTCTTGCTGGAAAAAGGCGTGCCATTTGATCCTGACGAACTGCTTCACGATGGATGGACAAAGAAGCTGAAGACAACACTCGACGCCATGCCGGAGATGCACGAGTCGAGATATGAGAAAACGCCGCTTAAGGGAGCTTATTTAGCCGATACGTTGTATTTGCCGGAGAGGGTTGAAGTATCTGGTCACACCGTGATTCTTGCGAACTATGTGGTATTTGAAGGAAAGCATCCAGTGATCAAGGGCAACTTCGACCTTCATTTTTTTCCCGCTAAACCAGTCGCGGTTCTAGGCACCAGTTTAACGGAAGCCCTACGTAAAAAACCTGAACTGCTGAATGTTAAATTTGGAGGCAAGCCTGTGCTGCCCTCGTTCGCGCTCATCCAGGATGTTGCAGCGGCGGGCAAGCATGAAATAACACTTGATGTCAGCGGGCGTCCACCGCAAGCAGAACAACATCCTTCACGGAAGTCTCACAACAAGGTGCACCAGAGTACGTCCTGGAGCGAGGCCACGCTTCTTAGATCGGCACTGCAAACAACGATTAACTGCACGACAGGCTGTGACAATAATGGGAGCCCCGGCAGCAATGGTGCGCCTGGTTTTTCGCCTCCGCCTGGCGATATTGGCACTCCGAATGGAGGTCCGCCTGCTATAAGCGGTTCTTGCGCGCCCCTTAGCAATCCGAGCGGCAGTCATGGCGGCACTGGAGGTCCTGGAAGCCCCGGCGCAAATGCGGGCAATGGCGGACCTGGCGGAACAGGCTTTGATGCCGGCAATATCAATGCAACCATCGCCGACGGCGACACGAATCAATACACCTTCAATGCTAAAGGCGGTCAGGGCGGCCAAGGCGGGGCTGGTGGAACAGGCGGCCAAGGTGGAGCTGGAGGCGCAGGAATAGCTGGCGGAAATGGCGTTGCATGCAGTTGCACTGTCATCGGCAATGGCGGGAACGGCGGCATAGGCGGCGCCGCCGGTACTGGCGGACACGGTGGAAACGGCGGCATTGGAGGAAATGGAGGAAAAGGCGGCGTAATTAACGTATCAGTTCCATTCGATAGCCCGGGAGCAACTACTTCTGTAGCAGGTGGTGCGCAGGGACGCGGTGGAGACCCAGGGCCGAATGGAGCGCCCGGAATTCCAGGCCCAGGGGGCAACCCAGGAACCGGCGCTTCGGCTTGCGGCTTGACGGCCAGCAATGGGAGCTTTCTTGGAGGAGGTTCCTCAGCGGGAAGCCTGGCTCCCGGCGATCCAGGTGCTTTCGGTCAATTCGGCGCGAACGGCACAGCAACTGTTACCCCCAGACCGGACCCGAATGCTGGTGGCGGCGGAGGCGGTGGAGTTGGTGGAGACGGTACCCCATGCGATGGCGGCAGCGGCTTCGGAAGTGCCGGCAATGAGGGCGGATGTGGCAGTCCTATCCTCATTGATGTCGAAGCAGAAGGATTCCACTTGACCTCTGCCTTGACGGGAGTCATGTTCGACATCAGCGGAACCGGGCGTCCCGTGCAGATTGCATGGACGTCTGCTGGCTTCCATAATGCTTTCCTCACATTACCTGGTCCAGATGGGCTGGTCCACAATGGCAAGGAATTATTCGGCAACTTTACTCCGCAACCACAATCGGCTCATCCCAACGGGTTTCTGGCGTTGGCGGAATACGATAAGCCGGAAAACGGCGGCAACCAAGATGGAATTATTGACGAGAAAGACGCCGTTTTTTCCCAATTGCGCTTATGGATAGATTCGAACCATGATGGCATGTGCCAACCCGAAGAACTGCACAGGCTCCAGGAATTTGGCATTTACTCCTTGGCGTTGAGCTTTCGGGAATCGCGCCGTACGGACGAGTTCGGCAACCTATTCCGATACAAAGCCCAGGTTAACCCCGGTGAGCGAAAAGATATTCGCGATCAAACCCCATCTGGCAATCCGGGCCGCTGGGCTTATGATGTTTTCTTTTTGATCAAGTAGCTCAGGTAATCCCACGGCGGCTTTTTCAGGCGCATGCTCTTCTATCGAGTATGCGCCTTTTTCTGGAAGGTAAGTATTCTCAAATAACCAGTAAACTTTATAGAAAACTCTTTGGTCGCCAGAGTACAATCCCTGCCATGCTCTCCCGCAGATCGTTTTTCAAGACCGCCGGATTTGGCGCCGCTGTGGCCGCCACCGCAAGCCTTCCCACTGAACTGCTGAGCTGGACTGAACCGCCGCGCACGGCCACGCCGGGTGGGCCTATCCTGCTCAATAGCAATGAGAATGCTTACGGGCCGTTTCCCAGCGTCCTGGCCATGAAGAACCCGTTTCTGGATGCCAATCGCTACCCTGACCGCGGCTATGACAAGCTGATAGAGCGCATTGCCGCCATGCACAATGTGAAAACCGATCAGGTAACGCTGGGCTGTGGATCGACTGAAATTCTCAAGATGGCGGCCAGTGCGTTTACCGGTCCGGGCAAAAAGCTGGTAATGGCCGCACCAACTTTTGAAGCGATCGAGTTCTACGCCAAGGCCGCGAATGCCGAGGTGGTCAAGGTCCCTCTAGCGGCTACGTACTCGCACCAACTGGTGCAAATGGCGGAAGCTGTAGGCAAAGATGGCGGGCTGATTTACGTCTGTAACCCCAACAATCCCACGGCCAGCGTTACACCACGCCGCAGCCTGGAAATTTTTGTTCGCAATCTGCCGCCTAACACGTATGTGCTGATGGATGAGGCGTATCACGACTTCGTCCCCGTGGCCGCGGACTACATTTCCTTCCTGGCGACTCCCATTGATCCGGACCGCGTCATCGTGGCCCGCACATTCTCCAAGATTTACGGCATGGCCGGCCTGCGGCTGGGATATGCCGTAACGTCAGCCAAGAACAGCAAAGCCATGGCGGCCCACAAGCTTGAGGACAGCACAAACATCCTGGCCCTGCGCGCAGGACTGACTTCACTGGAAAATGAAGATGATCGCAAGGCCGCCATCATGCGGAACGGCTTTGACCGTGACGAATTTCAGCGCCAGGCAACGTTGCGAAAACTCCAGGTGATTCCCTCCTGGACAAATTTTGTGATGTTCAACACGCAGCGCCCCATCCGAACCGTGATCGACCATTTCAAGAAGGACAACATCCGGATTGGGCGTCCCTTCCCTCCAATGGACACGTACGCCCGCATCTCTCTGGGCCAGCCGGATGAGATGAAAGCTTTCTGGCAATCGTGGGACCAACTGGCAGCGGCGAAATAGAGTCTCGCAGCGCCCTATTTCTTCACGATCTGCACGGAGGTTGCTGGTGGCAAGCTGAACAATCCCTGTCTCCCTGCTTAATCTTTTCTGAAATCGGTTGCTGCTGTTTCAACGGAGACAACTTCTCTCACACCGGTTCCATCTCTCTAAAGGATTCCCCAAGGAGAGAAACCATGCCGCTACTAGACCAGGCCGCCAAGTGGACCACCAACAAAATGCCCAAAGTGATCACGCCCAAGGCCCACG
>JASLFF010000413.1 GCA_030150795.1 Terriglobales bacterium
CCCAGCAGTTCGCCCCTCCGCAGCTGGTGAAAAACGACAACTCCGGTGGCGGTACCGGTACCGGCACAGGTGTGCCGAGCAGTACGATCGGCTTGAGCGACCTGCTCAACATCTTTATCTTCCGTCCTGATATCAACCTGGGCGCAACGATTAAAGACCTGCAGCAGCGGAATCTGCTGCAGATTCTGGCGGAGCCGAACCTGCTGGCCGCAAACGGCGAATCGGCAAGGTTCCTGGCCGGCGGTGAACTGCCTTATCCGGTTGTTTCCGGCGTGGCCGGCGCAAATACCGTATCCGTGCAGTTCAAGCCGTTCGGCGTAAAGCTGGAATTTACGGGGATCATTCAGGAAGACAACACGATCCGGTTGAAAGTATTCCCTGAGGTCAGCTCGCTTGATTTTAGTAATGCGGTAACCATCAACGGGTTTGTACTGCCTGCAATCGCCACCCGCCATGCGGAAACAGTCGTGGACCTGCGAGACGGGCAGAGCTTCGGCATCGCGGGATTGCTGGATCAGCGGACCGTTTCCCAGTATTCCAAAGTGCCGGGCATCGGTGATATTCCGATACTGGGTTTGCTGTTCAAATCCAAGACCGTCAACAAAACCAACTCCGAGCTGGTGGTGATCGTTACTCCTTCGATCATTGATCCGGCGTCGGCACCGATAGAACCTCCGCAGCTGCCCAAGGGGCCCACGGTACCCCTTGATCCCAAAAATTTCGATTCAAAGATTCCTTCAGGTGGTAACAGGTAATGGCTACACCAGTAAACCTATCTTCAGCAGCGAATACAGCAAGTCTTTCTGTAAGCACGGTAGGACTTGACGCAATGTCCTATCGCGCTCTGGCCAACTTTATGCTCGCTGTGCCGGGAGCGGCGATGGCAGCGAGCGTTGAAGGCTATTCCGGTGCGGAACGGGAAGTTGGCCGCGCCGGGGAGAAGTCGCGGACCCGCGTCTGCTTCATCGACTACGATCGAAACAATGAGCAGGCAGTATGGATTACGGAACATCTGCGGACCAACTATCCGGACGTGCATGTGTTTGCGGTTTCGGCAAATACTGAGCCGGAACGGATCATTGCGGCCATGCGCGTGGGCTGTATTGAGTATCTGCTGAAACCTATCCAGAATGACCGGGTCCTTGACGGACTGGCGCGTGTGGAAGCCAAGCAGAAGGAAAGAATGCGCTCCAAAGTCCATGGCAAGGTCATTACCCTGATCGGGGCTAAGGGCGGGACCGGCGTCACGTCACTGGCGCTGCATCTGGCGCTGGAACTCACTGGCCGCAATCAGCGCAAATGCCTGCTGGTGGACCAGCATTCGGTCCTGGGTGACGCATCACTGTATCTCGGCACCGGCCGTCATCAATACAGCTTTTATGAGCTGGCCAACAACACTGACCGGCTGGACCAGGAACTGCTTCAGGGGTTTCTCTTGCGCCACACCTCCGGGCTGCATCTGCTGGATTCGCCGGAGACCGTCGACCTTGTTCACAAGGCTTCGCCTTCCGCGGTGGAACGTACGCTGGCTTTCCTTGGAGGAAGTTATCAGTTCGTGGTGGTTGATTGTCCGCCGGGACTCAGCGACGTGACGCTGGCCTGCATTTCGCAGTCCGACCAGGTCGTAATCGTGCTGACCGCGGAACTTCCGTCGATACGCAACGCCGTACGCTACGTCGAGCACCTGGAAAGACTGGGATACAACGCCAACAAGATCCAGATCGTGCTGAACCGCCACTCCAAACGGGGCCCGCTGGCGGACGATCGCATTGAGAAAGCCCTGGGGCGGAAGATTTCTGTACGCGTGCCCAACAGTTATGACGAGGTCATTAAGGCAATCAATGCAGGCGCGCCCATCCCTTCCGGCAGGTCTGCCTTTGGCGAGGCCATTCAGGCCTGGGCCCGCAACCTGGCCAGCAACACTGATGACAAAGCTATGGCCCAGTCCCACTCAGGTGGCGTGATGTCTTTGTTTGGCAAGTAGTTCGGTTCAGCACGTAATTCGGTTTAGCAACTTTTCGGGAGTAAAAATGGCATTCGGATTTGCAACCACTTCAGTTCCACTGGCGCCTTCCAACGGTGCGGGCGGCAGGTCCTATCAGGAGCTGAAAACAACGCTGCATCGCGAGTTGCTGAACAAGATTGACCTGGAGAGGCTCACGTCACTTCAGGACGCGTACGCGCGCACCCAGGTGCAGAACGTTATTTATGACCTGATCAGCGTTACCAACTTTCCCCTGAGCGGGGCCGAAAGAGAGCGCGTTTGCCGTGAGGTGCTGCAGGAAGTTTTCGGCCTGGGGCCGCTGGAGCCCCTGCTGCAGGACCAGACGATTACAGACATTCTGGTGAACACGCACCGCCAGGTTTACGTTGAACGCAGCGGGATGCTGGAGTTGACCAACGTTGTCTTCAAGGATGCGGCGCACTTGCGCCACATCATCGACAAAATTGTTTCCAACGTTGGCCGGCGCGTAGATGAATCATCTCCCATGTGCGATGCGCGCCTGGAAGACGGCTCGCGCGTCAACGTAGTGATCCCGCCGCTCGCCATCGATGGGCCCATCATGTCAATCCGCCGCTTTGGCCGCGTGCCCATTGGGATTGAGCAGTTGCTCGCTTTTCACACCATCACGCCGGACATGTTGGAACTGTTGCAGGCGGCGGTGCAGGCAAGGCTCAACATTGTAATATCCGGTGGCACGGGCAGCGGCAAGACCACGCTGCTGAATGCTCTTTCCAGTTTCATCTCTGACCGCGAGCGAATCGTGAGCATTGAAGACTCCGCCGAGCTGCAAATGCAGCAGCCGCATGTGGTGAGGCTGGAATGCCGCCCACCTAACGTGGAAGGGAAGGGAGCCGTGCGGCAGCGTGAACTGGTGATCAATGCCTTGCGTATGCGGCCCGACCGCATTGTGATAGGCGAAGTGCGCGGCGGCGAAGCGCTGGATATGCTCCAGGCCATGAACACCGGCCACGACGGATCGTTGACGACCATTCATGCCAACAATCCGCGCGATGCGATCGCCCGCCTGGAAACCATGTCATTGATGGCGGAAATCAATCTGCCCGACAAAGCCATTCGCCAGCAGATTGCATCGGCTGTCTCGGTCATCGTGCAGGTGGCGCGTCTTAGTGATGGCTCGCGCCGTGTCACACAAATATCCGAAGTCATCGGTGTCAGCGACGACATGGTCACGCTCCAGGACATTTTCGTGTTTGACCGTCTCGGCATCGGCCCGAACAACCGCGTGCTGGGACGCTTCCGCGCCACAGGGTTGCGGCCTTTATTTACGGAACGCTTAAAAGCCTCAGGGATCCAGCTTTCGCGTGACCTGTTTGAGCATGTTTGCGAGGTGTAGCCATGACGATTGTAAGCATCTTTTTCATCATTTTGATCGCCGCTTTTGCCGTGGTAGCGCTGCTCACCGAACCGTCAAAGACTGACAAGCTCATCCACTCCCGGCTGGTTTCTCTGGATCGCAGCATGGATTCCCCATCAGGCAATCAGGGGCCAAGCATCGTAAAAGAGGTCACTTTCAGCACAGTGCCGGCGTTTGATAAGTTCCTGCGGCACAACCGCGCGGCTGTTGGCCTGCATTTGCTGATTGAACAATGCGACCTGAAATGGACCGTCGGGCAGGTAGTGATCATGACTCTGTTGCTCATATGCGTGGGTGCCGCTCTGGGCAACTGGTGGATTGCGCCCGGACTATTAGGCTGGCTTCCGGGGCTGGCGCTGGGATTCGTGCCGTATCTGTACATGCTGCAGAAACGCAAGCGGCGTTCACGGCGTTTCGCGGAACTGCTTCCGGAAGCGATTGATTTGATGTCGCGCGGCCTGCGCGCCGGCCAGGCGCTGCCGGCAACCATCGAAACCATCTCCAAGGAATGCGATGACCCGTTGCGCGCGGAATTTCGCCGGGCTGCCGATGAGCAGAGCTTCGGCCTGCCATTCCGCGAGGCCATGCTCAACCTCAGCCGCCGCATGCCAGTCCCCGATCTCCAATTCCTGGTGACCGCCATTCTGGTGCAGAAGGAAACGGGCGGCAACCTGGCGCAAATTCTCGACAAGACTTCGCACGTTCTGCGCGAGCGCATCCGGGTGATCGGCCAGATGCGGATTCGCACTGCGCAAGGGCGTTTGACCGGCTGGCTTCTGGTCGGGCTTCCATTCGTCATTTTTATCGGCCTGAACGTTGTGCAGCCAGGCTATGGCAGGGTGCTGTTTGAAACCCCGCAGGGCCAGAAGTTCGTGACCTATGCAGCGATAGGGATGGTGATTGGAATAGTGATGATACGCAAGATTGTGAATGTCAGGTTTTAAGGGGGCGGAATGCTTATCTTTTTAATTTCGGCTGCCGTTACGATCTTCCTCCTTGTGATTGCCGTATTAGTGATGCTGACCGGCAGCGACCCGGTGGAAGCCCGGCTGATGGAAGTTTCGGCCTTCACAGCCCCTGAGGCCGGCACGCTTATTGCAGCCACGCCCAGCAATGGCCTGGCGCGGGTCGCCACCCAAATCATGGGCTTCTTCAATCCGTTTCGCGGCTTGGTTTCCGGCTTTGACCATGACCTTGCGTACAAGCTCACTCTTGCCGGTTTTCGCAAGCCGGAACATGTGGAAATATTCACCGCTGTAAAACTTCTGCTGCCGGTGGTAGGAATCGTGGTGGGAACTTTCTTTGCCAGCAACATGATAACTGCGGTGCTGGTCGGAGCCATCGCGGGTTTTTTCCTCCCCGACCTTGTTCTTTCATACCTTGTGACTCGCCGCCAAACTAATATCCGCATGGCCCTGCCTGATGCGCTCGATTTGCTGGTGATCTGCATGGAAGCCGGACTTGGCATTGACCAGGCGATGGTGCGCGTAGGCGAGGAGATGGCGGTCACTGCGCCCAGCCTGGCGGAAGAATTCCAGATCATCAACCGCGAACAACGCGCCGGCAAGCCGCGTTTGGATGCATGGCGCAGCATGGCGGAGCGGTTGGATATTGAGTTTGTGCGGCAGTTTGTCACCATGCTGGTGCAGACCGAGCGCTTTGGGACGCCTATAGCTCATGCACTCGGCGTTTTCGCTGACACGCTGCGTTCGCGCCGCATGCAGTCCGCCGAGGAAGTGGCGGCCAAAACCGGCGTGAAACTGCTCTTCCCGCTGGTGTTGTTTATCTTTCCCAGTATTTTCCTGGTATCGCTGGGGCCGGCAATTATCAGCTTGCAAAAGATGCTAGAGGAGCTCGCCAAGTAGCGCCTTATGCGATTTCAAAACAAGACAGTGCGCGCGGTCAACACAACCAAAGGAACAGTCCTGGGGGAATGCATTCGTGTGGCCGACACCGGCTTGAGCAGGATTATCGGCCTTCTGGGCGAACGCAAACTTTCATCCGGAGATGGATTGCTGATCGTGCCCTCGCAGGGAGTACACACCTGGGGAATGATGTTTCCCATTGATATTGTGGTGCTCGATAGCAACTGGAACGTGCTGGCACTGCGGTGTCGCATGCGCCAGTTCAGAATGACGCGGATTTTCTGGAAGGCGGCGGCTGTGCTGGAGCTTCCCTCCGGCATGCTGGATTCCACCGCCACGGCAATTGGCGACGCTCTAAAGTTTGACCGCGTGGAAACATCCGCGCAATAAGGAAAGATTATGTGGTTGCGAAACTTGATTCGCCGGCAACGGCAAGACGAGGGACAAAGCCTGCTGGAAACGGCAATCGCGATGCCGCTCTTGCTGGGGATTGCCTTCAATCTCATCAATCTCGGTTATTTCTGGTTCGTGGTTCTAAGTCTCGCGGCTGCGCCGCGCCAGGGCGTCCAGTATTCGGCGCAGGGTGGCGCGTCCATCACCACAGCAACGACGCCCAGCGCATCGGCAGTGAGCACTCTGGTTTTTGACAACATGACTAACGGTGTTCACGGCGCCACCAACTCGAATACCGGAGTGCGGGTTTGTAGTACTTCTGTGGGTGTTGATCCAAACACTCATGTAGCGCTGTGCAGCAGCTTTGGCAAGTCCTTCGCGTTTTCCGCGGTGGCGGTAGACCCGGAAGCGCCCGTGTTTGTTCTTCACCGTGTGGATGTCGGATACACGGTGACTCCTGTTATACCGGGAACGGCATTCAATGTTGTGCTGCCGGCAACCCTGAACTTTCACCGGCAAGTCTCCATGAGGTCTTTGTACTGAATTATGTACCGCCCGCTACAAACTCGATCACGACGGCAACGCGGCCAAAGCTTGCTGGAAACCGCCATGATGATTGTGGTGATTTTCAACGTCGTGTTCTGGATCTTTGAACTGGGCTGGATGATGTATACGTATTCCGTAATGGCGGATGCCGCCAATGAAGGCGTGCGTTACGCCATGGTCCACAGTGGCGGAGACGTCGCCGGAACAAAAGCCAGGGTTACAACTTTCGCTCAGACCTCTCTGCACGATGTTTCAGCAATCTCCACGGCAGTGAATTTTCCCGATGGCAGCGCGGCGCCACCGAACCATGTGGTAGTGACTGTGACTTACACCTACGTTCCCTGGCTCCATCAGTTCATCAACACGCCAACCATGTCCACATATGCGGAAGGGAGGATGATCGTCCCATGAAAATCCATCGCTACAGAAGTTTGCAAAGGCGCTCTTCCCAACACGGCCAGACGCTGATCCCGATCGTTATTTTTATCGGCCTTTTTCTTATGGCCATGTTGGGCGTGGCTGCGGACTACACGCAGGTTTGGGCGCACCGCCAGATGGCGCAGGGCGCGGCAGACGCCGCCTGTGAAGCAGGCGCCGCAGACCTGTATCTGAACGCGGTTGATCCATCCTCTTCTGGAACGGGCGGTCTGCAGAGCTTTGGTTGGATCGGCGCAGGTTTTGATTGCAGCACACAAACCACCTCTCCGCCTTGTACGTACGCCACGCTGAACGGCTATTCCGGGTCCAACGTTCGTGTGAGCTTTCCAAGTTCCTTGCCCGGAGTTCCATCACTCCCAACATCATTAACAACGGCATTCCCTTACATGGAAGTAACAATCACTGATCCTGTGCCTATGTCGTTTACCAAGATGGTTGGAGCCCCCGGGACGGTGAGCATCAAGGCAAAAGCAGGTTGTGGCGTTACGCCGATTAACGTGCCCGTCCCGCTGGTGATACTGCACAGTAGCGCGTCAGGCGCGCTGTCAGTGACCGGCAGTTCAAAAATTCACATCTTCGGCGGACCACAAAGGTCCGTCCAAATTGATTCCAAGGATCCCGGCGCGCTAACGGCGGGAGTGATTGACCTTTCGCAAGGCGGGCCGGCGGACACAGGCTCCGATCTTGCCGTTTTTGGCGGGCCTACAACCCAACCTGCGAGCGTCAACGTCGGCAGCACCGGTCACTATATTTCTCCAGCTGCTCCGTTCGGCGATCCATTCGCAACCAAGAGCGCGCCTGGGGTCCCGAGCACACTTGGCAGCGCTAAGCCGGTACCATTTGCCATGAATGGCTGTCCTGATCCCAACGGATGCGTGGAGTTTACTCCCGGCAATTACACCGGCTGCAATAAAAGTAGCACCATCAACCCTGGAGACCAGGGCTGCCTTTTGCTTCCCTATACCGGATCTAACCCGCATTTCAACATAGCTGCGGCCGCTTGGGCGGCAGGCACTCACTACACAGCAGGTACGCTGATTCAGCCAACAAACGCACAGCACAACTCCGGGGGATTTGTTTACATTGCGCTGAATACCGGTACAGCCGGGGGCACTAGCCCAAATCCATGGGTTCAAACTGTCTGCGCAAGGCAAGCCAATGGAACCTGCTCGGGCGGAACTCAGGTGGATGGCAGCATTACGTGGCAGAACATCGGCGTTGTCGTCCTGAACAAGCTGAGCACTGGCATCTTCGATCCCGGTTTGTATTACGTAGCCGCGAATGGCTTCAATCTGGGCAGTAATTCAACGGCTCGCGTGAGCACTGCCACAGGCGACGGCAGCAACGGTGTGATGTTTTACTTCAGCACCTCTGACACCGTAAGCGTCACTTCCAACAGCGGCAAGTCTGCGGCATGCACGTCGGCCTCCTCCGGTAGCGGAAGCCCCAACGGATGTGTGGTGTCTTTTAAAATTGACGGCACGCTGTCCTCCGTGGGAACAGGGGCCGTGGCATCACGGGCATTGCAGTGTCCCGGCGGATCGGCAAATCCGTCACAGGTTCCATCAACACTCGATGGAAATATTCTGCTCGGTCCATGCTCCGGTACTTATGCTTCTCCGGACGGCAATCGCGGCTTCTTGTTTTTCCAGAACCGCGCCACTTCGGCCGCTCCCAGCTGGGGCGGTGGTGGACAGTTCCTGTCTTCAGGATTTTTATATTTTCATTCAGGCAGTGGCGGCACATGCGGCACCAACACCAGCTGTCTGACTCTGCAGGGCGGCTCTGGCGCGCACTCCTATGCCCTGGGAAACATAGTTGTGGACGAGCTTGCGTTGGGCGGTAATCCTGAGATCAACATGATCCTTAATCCTGCCGCAACCTTTGCGGTATTGAGAGCGACGTTGCTGGAATGATGCTAAGCCTCAAATTAGCCGCGAACCCTCGTCGCCTCGCAGTGGCGTCCGCACCAGCCTTAAAAAAGCTGATCAAGCCTCCTGCGCTAAAGCTGCTGCCCAGACGCACGTACACAAAGGGCATGCTGCTCTCCAGCGCATTTCATGCTGTGGCTATTTCGGCTTTGATCTGGTTGCCCATATTGTTTCCCAGCCCGGTTGTCTTGAACGACTATCGCGAGAAGCCCGCCGTCGCAGCCGCCGTGGAACCGCTCATTCTGCCCATGTTACCGAAGCTCAACGCAAGTGATTCCGGCAGCACGGGATCA
>JASLFF010000492.1 GCA_030150795.1 Terriglobales bacterium
CTTCTTGGCGCCGTCGCCATGTTTGCGGCCGGCTTCCTGCTCAAGAAGAAATAAGTTCTCCCCTTAAAAAAGGGCGGCGTGCGCATTCGCCGCTCTTTTTTATTTCCAACGAAATGAGTGCTCAAGGTAACTGAACGCCACATTTTGGCGTCGATCACTTGTAAACGTCCTTTTCCCGGATCCTAAATGAATTCAAAATATCAAGCGGTCCGAACCTTCAACAACCGTAGGCGCGAGCACAATCGCATATACGGAACCGGATGAACTAGCGCCTGCGCCGGGTATCCGAAAGCGAAGTTCATGGGAGCCACCTGCGGCAAGGTCAATGATTCCATCAGGTGAAGACAATGTCGCCGGATCAACGTCATCCAAGTGCAGGAAGTAAGCAATCTTGAGCTGGCTGTGATGGAGATTGGTTACGCGGAAACGTAGTAGAGGGCCTTCATGCGCAAGCTTCTCAAGCTTCACGCCTCCGCGTTCTAGGAACTTTTGCTCTCCCTCCGTGATCGTGAGTTGTTCAGGTGCACCTGGAATACGGGCGGTCAACTTAAAAACATCACGCAACTTAACTTGGTGAGAGACAAGGGAAACCTGGGGCGGCGCGGCCGTGACACCGCTGGCCTGCATTTCGAGCGGTACGTCGTTTTGGTATTTTGCAGACCGCCCCGGAGTGGAAAGTTCGATAAATAGGTGATTGGTAAGAGTTGCTGGAAATAAACCCATTGAGCCGGTTGCCGAGAGCGAAACGAACGACTCATGTCGAGGATTAAGGGTGCCACGGACCACCCCAAGGCCCGGAATGACACCGTAAAAGCGAAAATCTTGCCAGCGAATGTTCGCGCTGTTGAAGGGAGGGTTTTTGTCATCGGCTGAGCAGGCGATAGCTTTGTCGGCAATGCCCGATCCAAAACCAACCAAACGGATCGGTATTGGTTTGCTAGAAGTCTTCGTCTGCAGAATCATAATGGCGCTCTTTTGCCAAGCTGAGCCTGTGCAACTTGATGTGCAACCACCAAACAGGTGTGACGAGTGTGAAAGGAGAAGGCCCAGCAGAGCAACTCTTGAAGAAAAGCGCATACTCCACTCCTTTGGAAAAGAATTCTGAGGATGTAAACCTCATCCGTCCATTGGGTCCGGCTACTCGATTGACCTGAATCCGGGTAAAGATACCACGAGATTGGTGAGTGGATTGCAAAAAAGCAAAATGGCTGCCGATAGCCAGCGGGGTGCGTATTCGCACTCTTTATTTATTTCTAACTTGCGGAAATTATGCGCAAATTTTCTGGACATTTTTGTTCTAGCCTTGATTACAATTTCCCGATCTCTATAAAAATCCGAGCACTCTGGATCCGTTAAGGAAATTTCGTTTCAAGCGGAGGAGCAAACGCCATGCGTGGAAGCCTTAAGGTCATGTTGGCCGGCTTTGTTGTACTAGCATCGCAAAGCATAGGGGCCCAGCAGGTGGCCGAGACAAGTGAAAAAGCAAGTGCGCCTGTGGTCAGCGCTGCCAAATCCACGAGCAAAGGCAATACAAAGGCCTCTGTCCCTAAAGCTCCCAAGCTCACTCCAGACCAGGTCTTAGCCAACCAGACTCTGGAATCGGCGGAAAGCCAGGCCCGTGGTCTTGGAGCCCCGATGCGCAGCTATAGCCTGCTCCAAATCGCTGAAGCCTTCACTGTCTCCGATCCTGCCAAAGCCCGTGGACTTCTGCAGGATGCATTTTCCGCCTCACTCAACGTTCAGGATGATCCTTTCGCCAGGGACAACCTGCAACAGGATATATTTCATGCGCTTCTTCCAATCTCCCTTTCTGACGTAGAGGAGCGCCTGGCGCAGGCTGAGCCGCGTCCACGCAAGCAGGCGGCTGATGGCATCATCTCGCGCTACATCGAAAAGAAACAGTTCGGTAAGGCAGTCGATCTGGTGGAACAAGTGGCCTCTCTGGACGAATTTCCTTATGCCGCGGGCGGTCGCCTGTTGGGAGCGCTGCCGGCGGAGATGAATGCGGAAAAGCAAACCTTGTTTGCCACTGCCGCAGCCAGTTACCGCGCTCATGAACATAAAGGCGCCTTCGGCACAATGGGCGACAATAGCTTCACTGGCTTGCTCATCCGCTTTGGTGACAGCATCCCGCCCAAGCTTGCCCTGGAATCCATCGATGAAATCCTCAGCCAGGCCCGCAAGAATGACGACAAGTTTTCTGTCACTGTCGGCGGCACGGGAGGCTCGGCCACCTTCAATTCCAACTATGAGTATCAGCTTTTTGCTGTGCTGCCTCTGTTGCGCAAGCTGGATGAAAGCGGCGCCGACAACCTGCTGAAAGAAAACGCCGCCCTTCAGTCCACTATGCAGCAGTATCCCAACGGAATGGATTCGGTCAGCCCCCACCCTGCCGCTGCGCCCGATAAGGATGCTGTGCCCGGCAAGGATGCTGCGCCTGTCCGCCGGGGCACTAGCTTCAACGTCAGTGACAACAGCAGCAATGCTAGCTCTGAGGAAGCAATGCGTCAGGAAATGCAGCGGCGTTCAGACCTGATCCTCAAAGAAGCGGAGACCGATCCTACGCAGGCCATTGCCCAGGCCTCGGCCCTTCCGCTCACCATTGCTTCGTGGATGCCCTCGCCCCGTGCCAGTGCGCTGGAAGCTATCGCCCGCATGAACATGAAGAAGCAGCCCCCGTCCGCGCGCCAGGCCGTGGCGGAATTGCGCAAGGCTGTCACGGACCTTCCTCTGCGTGACCAGTTTAAGTACATCTCTTCCGCCGCCGATATCTATCTCCAGATGGATGACAAGGACAAAGCTGAAGACGTGGTTGGCGATGGTCTTGGCCTCGCCGGAAGGTTGCTGGATCATGACGTCGATCCCGATAACCCCAACAAAGCCCTCAAAGCCTGGTGGCCCTCCACGGACGCCTATCGCCGGCTGGTGGAGATTGAAACCAAGATCTCTCATCCCGCAACGGCCAAGCTATTGCAGGAAATTAAGGACCCGGATATCCGCGCGCTGGAATCCATCATGTTTACCCGCGCTCTGCTTGGCCTGCCTATAAAACGCGTTATGGTTGTCGAGAAAAATAAGGACGGAAACCGAGTGCGGACTTCCGATGCTAACTAGAAGACTTTGCTGTATGAAGATGCAAAACGGCTGCCCTCAGGCAGCCGTTTGGTCTTGCAGCGAGATGTCGCGCCTTAGCGAAGAGGCGGCTTCGATGGCTGAGTTGAAGTGGAAGAACCAGTGCCCATGTCGCTCGGTGCCGGAGGATTGCTGGGTGCGGTAGAGCTCGGGGTGGTGGTGCTTCCTGGCGCACACGGAGCGCCGGCAACGGTGGCTGAAGTCCCGCTCGGCGAAGCTGATGCTGTCGTAGTGGTGGATCCGGTAGTCGAGCTGGTTCCGCTGCTCGCAGTTGTGGACGTGTTACCCGTTGAAGGTGTGCTGCTCGCC
>JASLFF010000529.1 GCA_030150795.1 Terriglobales bacterium
TGGCATGGCGATTGTGCTGGTACCAGATGGCGATGAAGTATTGCCGTTCGCTACCGGTGAAACTGGCTGCGTGCCGGCGGAAGGTGCAAAATTTGCGGACGGAGGAACGTTGGCAGCTTCCCGCGATGGCTGCGGCGCTGCCGCCCTTGGCTTCTGCATCTTGAGGAAGGCAAACGTTGACGCGGCAGCAATCACCAGCACCGCGACCACCCCGATCATCATGAATCGGTTGGCGGGCTTCTTGTCTTCCGTGGTCATTGAATCGAACGTGCCAAAGTTTGCTCGCGGAGCAGCGTCAACGCGCTTTTCTTCTTTCCTGGTCGGCATCGCCAGTGGGACCACTTCCAGGGGCGCGCTCTTGCTGGGTTCAATCTTGGCAGGAGCCGGAGCAGCGCCACGCGGCGCTGACGAAGAAGGCTTGATCACGACCGCGGGCGGAGCTGCAGGCGGCTGTATTTGCGTAGGCGCGGGAACCGCCACAGGTCTCGCGGTAATTGTAGGGATGGTCGGTCTGGGCGCTTCAGCCTGCGGATTTTCCTCGCGGGCGCGACGCTCTTTTTGCAGCAATGCAGAAATCTGGTCAGCCATGGTTTTCAACACGGCCACGTGCGTGATGGTAAACGCGTGCGGGGTGGGCGCAAACGCAGCCAGCACTCCTACCACCCGATTGTCTTCTCGGATCGGCGTAACCACCATCGACCGTATACCCAGGGCGCGGATTGCGGCCGTGTCCACTCGCGTGTCAGTCTCACAATCGTCGCAACGCAGTTCTTTGCCGGTCTGGATGCAGAGCCCGGTAAAAGTCCCTTCCACGCGCAGCGCCGCACCGACCTCCGGCGCGCTGGCTCCGCTGCGGGCGCGGCAAACAATCTCATCGGCATTGCCTTCGCTCAGTGCGATGGCCACTCCGGAAGCGTTGGTGAAGGCCTGGGCGCGCTGCGCCACTACCGCCAGATCGTCCGGCGAGGCGCCGCGAGCTCTTTTGCCAGCGGTGCTGTTAGCAGTATCTGCTTGGGTTGCCATGTGTACGCCATCCCTCAAAAAAGTCTTTTTTTAGTTTTTCCGGTTCAATCCGGAAACATCCCTGCCAATACCCAAAGAGCCGCACCAGATAAGCCCGCTTGATGCGCCTCCAAAACGTCCGCCAATCCCGCCGCGGCTGCGCCCGCTAAGAGGATTGCTCGAAAGTCAAAATTGATTGTCAAAAAGCTGGTGTCAAAACCAATGCGCGAACGATCAGACCTTGGGCCCTTCTATGCCGGTTACGCGTTGCGTGGGGGACTCGCCTTGGGAGCGAGGGGATGGACGCGCGCGGCGACGAACAGCCTGTTTTACGGCCAGACCCGTTTTGTTTTGTCACCACCGTTGCTTGAAGTCTGCACTGCCACCGGACGTGCGGCTTCCGGAACGCCAACCGCGCTGCCGCCTTCCAGGATGCGCGCTGCTACACGCAGGGCTTCAATCTCAGCATTCAAGCCCGAGATCTGCGCTTGGAAAATGGCAATTTGGTTTTCTTTCTCTTTTATCGCGTCATATATATTGTTCATGGTTCACCGGCCTCAGGCGCGAATATAGCAACAACTGTTCGAATGTCAACGGGTACCCAGGTACACACGTTCAGGCATATACCTTAAGAATCAACGCATTAGTACATGTCCTTAGTCGATGCTCCTTTTACGCTGACTTCTATGAAATACCTGTAAATACAGGATGAAAACCGGCAAAACCTGAGGTTACCCACTAGCGTTGAGCACCATCGCGGGTCTGTTTCCCAATATGGAACTGGCAGTTACCTTCGTAACTTCTAGATGGAGTCGTTGGGCACAAATAGCTGTTACGCGGAGACGATTCTCCAATCCCAAACAGCCAACCGGACTCAAACCAACCCGACTATTTCATGGCTTCTGTTGTCCGAGTGGCCATTGTCAATCGATTCGCAAGGTACAAGTCCCGTAACTCGCAACCTTAATTTTCGATCTGTTATCGGAATGGCCGCTGAGTGTGACGAACCGCCATTCCGCGCCACTTTCGGCAAAACCTTTTATTTTCAAGTAGACGTATCGAGAAAAAGGATTAAAATTCTCCGCGTCTCCCGGTACTTACATTCAGCGACACTGGAGCGCGCTGTTTGTTTTGACCATGGAGAGGGAGATGAAGCTAGATTCAAGGAGATCCTCGATGAAGCGTCTGCAACAGTTCTGTATGATCGCATTCTTATGTGTTTGTTTGCCATTGGCTATGGCAAACGCGCAGAGCGCATCCAGCGCGCAAATTTCGGGTACCGTGGTTGACCCCCAGGGAGCGGTTGTCCCGGGTGCTAAGGTAACCGCAACTAACCAGGCTACGGGCATAGGTCGCTCAGTCACAACTACCTCGACCGGCAACTACCTGATTCCCAACCTGCAACCAGGCACGTATGACGTGGCCGTCGACGCAAAAGGATTCGCGCCCGGTTCAACAAAAAACATCGTTCTGAACCTAGGCGAAGATAGGGATCTCGGCTTCAAATTAGGGTTGGCAGGCTCTACCGAAAGCGTGGAGGTAACAACGACCGCGCCGCTCATTGAATCCACCAAGACGGACGTCTCCACCAACATCACGAACCTTGACATGGAAAGACTGCCCACGCTCGCCGGCGCCGGCGGCACCGTCAATGATTACGCTCAGCTCGCGCTTACCGCTCCTGGCGTAAAGTCTGATACCAGCGGCTTGACCACCGATCTCATTGCTCCAGGTTCCATCAACAATCGCGGCAATCTGTATAACGTGGATGGCGCCAATATCACTGACCAGCTCGTTTCCGGACGTGACAGTACAGGCGCTTCCATCGACGAAGTGCAGGAATTTCAGGTTCTCACCAACAACTACAATGCCGAATACGGCCAGGCAACCGGCTTGGTCTTGAACGTGGTAACAAAGTCCGGAACCAACAACATCCACGGCGATGGCCACATGTATTTCCGCGGAAGAAACCTGGCTGCTTCTGATCCTTTTTACAACGTCGGAATTCTTGGGGATCCTCGCTGTCCCGATCCAACCTCCATCGACGGTTGCCCACGCGCACCTTTCCACCGCAAAGAAGGTGGCTTCACCTTGGGTGGCCCCTTCAAAAAGGACAAGCTGTTCTGGTTTACCAGCTATGAACTGAGCCGTCAGGGAGTTCCTCTAACGCTAACTCCTCCCGCAGCGCTTGGCGGCAACACTACGGTCCAGTCCCCCGTCAATAACCTGCTTTATTCGGGAAAAATTGACTACCACATCACTGACAAACATTTATTGACCGCGCGCTATGCAGTGGACCGGCTGCGGGAAGCCAACGTGATTGTCCAGACGGGAACGAACATCACCCCAGATGGCCTCACCAGCAGCACCATTAACAATGCCAGTCTCAATGTGGGCCTGGTGTCCTCGTTGTCGTCCAATCTCACGAATGAAGCCCGGTTTGTTTTTTACCGCTTTATCACCGCGACGTCTGACGCCACCACGGCTCCGGGAATTATCCATACGGACCTTGGCAATGCGACAACCGGCGCTGATTTCTGCTGCCCGCAAGGTGGCTTGCAGAAACGCTACCAGTACATTGACAACGTCACCTGGACTCGCGGCAACCACACGTGGAAGACCGGGTTCAACATCAGCTACTATCCCTGGAATTCGCTCTTCCCGCAATTTCACTTTGGACAATACACGGCTAGCGGAACAGGAACACCAGGGGATCCTTTCGTTCCGACCAGCTTGACCATCGCGTTTGGCCCAGGCGAAGTGACCTCCAAGGACAACATCTACGGGTTCTACGTCCAGGACACGTGGAAGATCACCCACAAGCTGACGATGAACGCTGGTTTACGGTATGACTTTGAAGCCGGCGCATTTAAAGGCGGCAAGATTCCCGGTCCGAACGGCACCTGTTTCCAGGGTAACGGTCTGATATCGGCCTGCTCATCTGACGGGAATAACTGGCAGCCGCGTCTCGGCTTTACCTACGCTCCTTGGGACAAAACACTGTTCCGTTTGTCCTTTGCCGAGACAACAATGCTCGCCTTCAACAACGTAGTGCTCGACTCGCTGAACTTTGACGGCACAACGCTGAATACCGTAACCATCGACGGTTCTACACCTGCGGGTGCGGCGGCATTGGCTGCATTCCCCAACCTTCCGAGTGCCGCACTATTGGCGCCTTTTGCTCCGAATCCGAATGGACCGTTCGGTCGCGTACGGCCCATCTCCGACCATCTGAGAAATCCGGAAATGCGTTCGGTAAATTTCGGCATTGAACACCAGTTCACCAACACCCTGAAGGCAGGGGTACAGTACATCGGTCAGTTCGGTTTTGGCCTGTTTGGAGAGCGTGATATGAACGCACCAATACTGAACACTGATCCCAACCATCCTGGGTTCTTCTTCTACAGCCCCGCAAGGCCGGATACCCAATTTGCCGCTGTCCGCACGAACGAAAACTCGCGCACCTCGCACTACAATGGAATGCTGGTCAGCTTGAACAAGAATATGTCTCATCATGTCCAGTTCAACGCCAGCTATACCTGGTCGCACGCTCTTACCTCAGGCGAGGATTTCTTTGGTCTCTCCGAACCGGGTGATTTCGTTAACACCAGGCCTGAACTGGGTCCGGCGTTTAACGACATCCGTCATGCCGTCAATATGGGTGTGGTTCTGGATTCCGGCAAAATGGTCTCGAACCATTTCGCGGGAGCTTTGGCCAACAACCTGGGTCTGAGCTGGGTTGGCCAGCTGCAATCCGGACGGCCCTATCCTCTTTCCACAGGCACTGCTCCATTCGGCGGCAGCGCCCGGTTCTTTGGCGCCGGCAGCGAAACGCAACAGCGGCCCAACGTGGCGGCAGACGGGACCATCAACACGTCTGGTATCGCTTCCTTTGACGGCGGTAACGCACTGTTCGGTCCTGGTGCCGTAGCAGCATGTATCGCGGCAGGGTTCCCAACTGCGCAATGCCAGTCGATTCAAAACGCTTTTGCTCCTCCCGCGGGCGTAACTTTCACCGGAGCTGTCGATGCCGTTACTGGCCAGGCTGTTACCTTTTCGAAAGTCAACGGCGACATAGGTCGAGATGCAGCACGGGGGTCACCGTTCTACAAGTTCGATGCCTCTCTGCACAAAGACATCACGATGCCAAAATATGAAAACATCAAGCTGGAACTTCGGTTTGATGCTTTCAACGTGTTCAATCACACGAACGCAACTTTATTCAACACCAATGACGTGCTGAACGTCATGGCTCCCTCCGTCACCAATGCCGGCACGCCGGGTGCGACCGTCAATCCCGATTTCTTCACTTGCACCGGCTGCATGCGGCCCAATGGCACTTACGTTGGAACCAACGGAAAGACCTTGACCCTATCTGATCTGCAAAAGGGTGGCAAAATCCTTTCGTCGCCGTTTAATGGTCTGGGCGACCCGGGATCGGATGACGGACCACGCAAGCTCCAACTCTCATTCCACGTTCGCTTCTAAGTGCGTACGTGTACAAACCAAAAGGCGGGCCTTTGGGCCCGCCTTTTTACATTTGCCTAACGCCAGATCACACTCCGGTCGCTGTTGATCTCGTTATCGTGAGCTTATTGATCTCGGCTTGCCAAACGGCAAGCAGGGCGCTCCCAATCAGAACCAGCGCCAGACACAAGCCAAGCCACATGCCAACCGCGCCCCACTTCATCTTGAAGCACAGAAATGCTCCCAGCGGAAGACCAATCACCCAGTAGCCAATGAAATTGGCCAGCATGGGAATGCGCGTGTTGCCTGCGCCTCTGAGCGCCCCCGTGGCCACAACCTGTAACCCGTCAAACAGCTGGAACACGGCTGCCACTAGCAGCAAGGTTGCCCCGGCATTCACCACGTCGAACTCAGGCGTGTACATGCGCGCAATCGGCCTTGCAAATAGAAACAGCATCAATCCCGAACACGACATGAAAATCGCACCAAAGAAAATGGCCATCCATCCGGCCCGGGCGGCGGCATGAGCATCCTGAGCTCCCAAGGCATGGCCCACTCGTACGGCAGCAGCTGAACAAATGCCCAATGGGACCATATAAGTAAAGCTAGCGACATTCAGTGCAATCTGGTGCCCGGCAAGCTGCACGGCGCCCAGCTTGCCGATGAGAAAAGTGGCCATGGCAAAAGCACCGACTTCCAGCAAAAGCTGCACGGCCGCCGGAAGTCCCAGCCGCAGGAGCAGGCGAATCCTTTCCAGTTCAAGTCGGCGGGAAGCCCCCCACAATCCGCTGGACCGCTTG
>JASLFF010000791.1 GCA_030150795.1 Terriglobales bacterium
CTGGTCCACACGCGGGAAGAAGGACGGCAACGTGTGAACTCACTGAATGTTTTTCCCATTCGCCAGATTTATGAGCGATGGGTCAGCCCCTTTCAGGAAGTATGGTCAAGCCACCTGCTGGGGATTAAGGAACTTGCTGAAGAGAAAAGCTCTGAGATGGACAGTAATTCACGAAAGAAGAAAAAGACTTAAACGATAAACGTGCAACGCGGCCCGCACCTCAGCGGGTCCTTAACAACAAATCATTTTTAGGAGAAATTGTTATGGCTGAACTGACCGTACAAAATGCAATTGAAGACCACAAGGTTGTTTCCAGCGCAGAGTGGCTTGCCGCGCGCAAGGAACTGCTGCGAAAAGAAAAAGAATTTACACGCCAGCGCGATCAAGTAAGCCAGTTGCGCCGCGAACTGCCGTGGGTGAAGGTCGAAAAGAATTATGTTTTTGAAGGCCCATCGGGTAAGGAGACTCTGGCCGAGATCTTTGGCGGCAAGAGCCAGCTCATCATCTACCACTTTATGTTTGGCCCAGGGTGGGAGGAAGGCTGCCCAAGCTGCTCATTTCTGGCTGACCACTTTGAGGGCAGCCTGGTACATCTCGTCAATCGCGACGTAAGCTTTGTCGTCGTCTCGCGCGCGCCTTTGGCCCAGATTGAGGCCTTCAAAAAGCGGATGGGCTGGCGCTTCAAGTGGGTCTCGTCTTTCGGGAATGACTTCAATTATGACTTCAACGTGTCATTCACCAACGACGACATCGCGCAACACAAGACATATTACAACTACCAGATTCAGGACTTCCCGCGTGAAGAAGCCCCGGGAGCCAGCGTGTTTTACAAGAACGCGGCTGGAAATCTCTTCCACACTTACTCAACTTACGGACGCGGCCTAGACATTCTGGTGGGCACTTACAATTTTCTTGACATGGTGCCCAAGGGCCGCGACGAAGATGGCCTGGATTTCACGATGTCGTGGGTCCGCCATCATGACCGCTATCCCGAAGAGAAGGCTGCGGCGGCGCAGAAAGGAGCTGCATCCTGCTGCGGGAATGAGAGTCACCAATGAACAAATCAAGTTGCTGCACTGCAATATCCAGCGCGGCACGCAACACCTCAACCAAGGCGGCGGATGGCAGGGCCCATCCGTCGTCCATCAGGCGACGCGGGTCTACCCTAGCAAGGTTTTCTCTGCCCACACTGATTCTGGTGTTATTGCCAAAGTGTCCCGCTTGCTTCGCCGCCTACGTGGCTCTGGGAACGGGAATTTCTGTATCCGTGGCATCTGTGTCACTACTCAGGAACCTGCTCATAGTGCTATGCGTCGCATCTCTGGTTTGGATCTTCGCCAGTGCTTTCCGTTCAGCGGTGATGAACCGACTGCGCCCATACAGCCGTCTCTGCTAGAACCGTCTTTAAGACTTAATCTTGATTAAGGGGCGTCGGCAAGACGCCCTTTCTTTCGGGCAAGAAGCAGGCAATCCTCATCGAACAGGCCTTCATCATCCTGCATGCTGATTTCACTCAGGGGAGCGGAGTACCTCAAGATATAATATGTATACTAATCAGTAAATAAAGGCATAAAGGCACCTTGGCCAGCCCGCCAAAGAGGTTTCTCCCTGTGAAGTTTTTTCCCTTCGCTACCGCGCTTAAATTGCTTCTGCTTTGCTCAATCGCCCTGCAAGCACAGACCGGTGGAAACCGGCAACAACCGCCAGAGAGTCCCCAGCTTCTGCAGCGTCCTGCCACACCTGCAACTGCGGACCATCCGGCCGAAGAGGCGGCAACTCCACAGCAAATAGAACTCACCGTGCCTGCCGGCACACCAATCCGGATTGCGCTCTCTAAACGAGTGCGTATTAGCCACGCAGGAACGCCAGTCAGCGGAAAGGTGACCGACACGGTATACGCTTTTGACCAGCCGGTAATTCCAGCCGGCAGCGAGGTTCGCGGGCACGTGGTCCGGGTAACGCCCATATCGAAATTGCGCCGCACGATGGCTATTGCAGATGGTGATTTCACACCTCCGCACCAATACAGCGTTGCGTTTGACAAGATCATCCTGGGCGACGGACGGAAGTTGCGGGTGGAAACCACTGCAACGCGAGGTACGCAAAACGTGATTCACCTGACAAGCGACCCTGCGCATGCGGCGACGAGGAGAAATGCGGCAACCAAGGCGATTGACAGCGCGAAGCAGCAGGTGAAAGACACGTACCATCGGGCCATGACCGAGATTAAATCACCGGGCAAAATGCATCGTGCCGAGCAATACGTGCTGGCGCAGCTTCCCTATCGCCGGCAGTATCTTGAGCCCGGAACGCGGTTTGACGCCGATCTGGAAAAGCCCCTGGATTTCGGACAGGCGACACGCGTGCCTGAACAGCTCGACTCAGTGGGCATGGAACCTGCGCCGGATACGATGTTGCATGCGCGGCTGACGGCGGAAGTCAGCTCAGCCACGGCAAGTCATGGTACGCCCATTGAAGCCGTGCTAACCGAGCCGGTGTTCAACGCTGCACATCAACTCCTGCTGCCGGCAAATAGCCGCATCCTTGGTGAAGTGATGCATGCCAAACCGGCAGGCAAGCTGCACCACAACGGTGAATTGCGTGTTGTGTTTGAAAAGATAGAGACGCCTGAAGGCCAGGTACAAGCGATGCACGG
>JASLFF010000666.1 GCA_030150795.1 Terriglobales bacterium
TCCAGCCATCCAGCATTTCCAGCGCCGCCGGGGTAACGCCGCTCTGCGTGATCGCCACAACTGTATTGGCCGCATCTTCCACGGTGTTGTAAATCGCCAGCAGCGTAGTCACATGCTCGGGCAGCTTGGTCAGCTTCACGGTGATTCGCGTCACCACGCCCATCGTCCCTTCTGAACCCACAAAAAATCCAGTCAGATCGAGACCAGTAGAATCCTGCGCTTTGCCGCCTAGCTCAATCACTTTTCCGTCTGGCAACACGACCTCAAGACCTGTAACGTGGTTCACCGTTACCCCCAGAGCCAGCGTATGCGGGCCGCCGGAATTTTCCGCCACGTTTCCCCCGATGGTGCAGGCCTTCTGGCTGGAAGGATCAGGGGCGTAATAGTAGCCATACTTCGTTGTGGCGTTGCTCAACTCCAGATTCACCACTCCCGGCTGGACTACGGCGCGCTGGTTGGGCACATCAATTTCCAGGATCTTGTTCATCCGCGCCAGTGAAAGCACAATCGCTTCCCGCCGCGCAATCGCCCCACCGCTCAGTCCCGTGCCTGCTCCGCGTGGTACCACGGGAATCTTCTTGTCACTGGCCAGCTTCATCACCTGCGACACCTGCTGCGTGGTCTGGGCAAACACCACCGCTCCGGGCCGGTGCTTGTCCACGCCCGCATCATACTCATAGAGCATGAGCTCTTCCGGGCGGTCCAGTACCGCATCTTTGCCTGTAATTTTCCTGAGCTGGCGGATGATCGAGGAGTCCATAAGATTTGATCTGCCTCTGCTGCTTCTGTGCTGCTGGATTCTCGCCTTGCCTGATTGCCTTGATTGTACAACTTGAGCCGCTATGCGGGCGTGAGCGAAGCGGGAGCCCGCAGGCGAAATCCTGAGCGACTCTGAGGCTTGCCGAGGAGGAGTCGAAGGACCTCTGCCTCCTGCAGGCGTAACCCTGACCTTGGCGGCGGGAAGCGACCGCAGGCAAAATCCTGAGCGCCCCTGAAGCTTGCCGAAGGGAGTCGAAGGACCTCTTGCCCGACAAAAACCCGGCAATTTGTCGCAGAAACGGCATCAAACTCACTCGCTTTCCAATCCCTGAAATCCGTGTTCATCCGTGGTAAGCCTTTTGTTTCCCGATCACCCGATGACCCGATCACGGCGATCACCCGATCTTTTTCTCCTACCCCTCCCCTACCCCTATGTTCATCCCAGGTCGTCCCATCGCGTCCCACCCGATCCCTAAGCTGAGAGTATCGGCAGAGGGTCGCAACCCAAAAATGACAAAACGCAACGGCGATTACCGTTGCGTCTTGGTTTGAGGTTCGCGGTTTAAACCGCTAGAGCACTTGTGATTATAGCAAAATAAATACGAAAGTCGAGACCTTTTTTTAATGCTGTCCACGGAAGGTGCAGAGCGCGCCCAAAAGCCTGCCCGAATGTTACAGCCCCAGTGTCACGTACTGTGCGCGCTGCCATAGCCTATGACCGGCATGGTGCCATTTCGTCTGAAAAAGCGCGCTAACTTCCTGATAGAAATGATGGATCGCCACCTGGGCCTTCTTCAAGGCCAGTCTGGGCGATCTGGAGTCCGCGCACATCCATGGATCATGCGTCGCCGGATCAAGCCCCAGTTTCTCGATCGTTTTGCAGGTTTCGCATTTCATGGCTTTTGCTCTCCTAGGTAAGAACCCCTAAGGCCCAAAAGAGTTGTGCAGCTCTGGATTTTTCTTTCTCAGGCTTAACAAAACAAAATTGTCTCTGAGAGAAAACCTGAGTAAAAGGCTTCCATTCGCGTTTATTCGCGCAATTCGCGGCTAATTTTGGCTTTTTATCTGCGTTTCATCAGCGCAGATCTGCGGCGAAACGTTCTACCCGCACTGTACCTCTTCGCCGTCATCAGGAATCACCACGCGCACCCCCGCAGCCTCTGCCTGCTGCGCCAGCTCTTCCCGCGTGAGCAGACAATGATTGATCGCTTCCATGTGCACTGCCATGACCGTTGCTTGCGGCGCTGCCCGGCAGACGCGGACAACGTCGCCGGCCGTCATCGTAATGGGATCGCCATGCAGAAACTGCGCCCCGCCGGCGTTCGCCACAATCACCTGCGGACTGTATTGCTTGATCGTCTCCGCCACCTGGTCATACCAGATCGTGTCACCCGTGATGTAGAGCGTGGGCTCGCCTGCGCTGCTGAGCACGTATCCGCTGGAAGGCGCCATGGCCCGCGCAATCTCTCCCGATCCATGCTGCGCCGGCGTGCGAGTAATGCAGATGTGGCTCCAGTGCTTCATGTCATGCACCGGCGAGGCATTCACAAAATGCACTGCTTCCATCTTCTGCATATCTTCCGGCTGGCACAGCAAAGGCAGGTCTTTGGGCACAAGCTGGATCGCCGCATCGTCCCAGTGGTCGCGATGCGTATGCGTCACCAGCACCAGCTGCACTCCGTCCAATACCTGCTCGACGGGAAACGGCAGCGGCGCCAGCGGATTCGGCCGCGGCTGCGGCGAATTCTGTATCGCCGCCATGGTTCCCGCGTCGCTCAGCATCGGATCGACCAGGATCTTCATGCCGGCATAATCCAGCAGCAGCGTTGCGTGGCGCACAAGTTGCAGCTTCAAGAGAAAATCTCCTTCGCGGCCAGTACCGTATTGCAATGGATAGTGACTGTGTCTTCCACATGCCGCGCATATCCGCCCGCATACGTCACCATCACCGGAACTTTATGCTCTTTAGCTACCTTCATCACCAGTTCGTCGCGCTTCTTCAAGCCTTCAATTGTCAGTGACAGCCCGCCCAACTGGTCTTCTTTATAAGGGTCAGCCCCGGCGAAATAGCAGAGCAGCTCCGGCGCAAAATGCCGGAAGGCCGAACTGAGCGACTGGTCAAGCCAGCCCAGATACTCGTCGTCATTGGTTCCGTCCGGCAGATTAATGTCAATCGACGACGGCGGCTTCACCACCGGATAGTTGTGTGCCTGGTGCAGCGAGATCGTGAACACATCCAACTCACCCGGATTATGCGCGAAGTGGTCTTCGTGCTTTGTATGAATATCGCGGCTGCTGGCGCTCGCGCTGGGCAGCGGATGCCCCGGCCTGATCCTGGGCGGAAATATCACCGCCGTGCCATTGCCATTATGCACGTCGCAATCCACGGTCATCGCGCGATTGAGCTTGCCTTCCTGGTG
>JASLFF010000712.1 GCA_030150795.1 Terriglobales bacterium
GTGGTGCGATGATCGCAGTGAAAATACAAAATGTCTAAACCGCCCAACCCCATCACGCAGGGACTCCGCGCTGTCACGCGCGATCCCGCCACGTTTCTGGTCGAAATTCTCTGGCGTTGGTCGTTTGCTCTTCTTGCATGCGTTTTGGTCGCCGGCGTTGGCTTGAAGCTTTTAGGCCCATTGCACGTCGCAAAAGCCTGGGACACAGCGTGGGGCAGCCGCGATCCGCAAAGAATAGGGCAGCTGCTGGTGGCGATTGTTTTGCTTCTGGGAGTCAAGCTCATCATTGCTGCGGTTGCCGTACCTCTGGCCATCGCACTGCTGTGGAGCATTCTTGCCGCCCTTGGGCGTTTTGTTACCGTCAAGCGCCTTCGCGCTGGGCTTACCTCGCTGCGGTTCCGCACTATCCTCGCGCTCCAGCTATTGCGCGGATTGATTAGCTGGTTTTCGCTCGTCCTGTTGTTTGCCACAACGTTTGGTGAAGCCCTCATTGCTACTCGCGGCCCCCAGCCTGACTTGCTTCTTTATTATCTGATGGTAATGCCCTCGGTCATTCTGATTGGTGCCTTTTGGCTCACCGTGAACTGGTATCTTTCGCTGGCGGCAATCTTCGGGCGCGAAGGACAAAGCGTTCGCGGCGCTCTGCGCCAGGCCCGCCAGACTGTCCGCCAGCAGCGCTCTGACTTCGCTGGGACAGGCTTTGTTTTCCTGATCTTTCGAACTGTCATTTTGCTGATCGCAGCGGCCATCTGCGGTCTCACCTCAGGTATGGCAGGAACTGCTCCGCAAAGTTACTTTGTTCTGCTCATGGTTGTTTCCCTGGCTTATTTAGCCGTGGCCGACTTTCTCTATATGGCCAGAATGGCAGCATATCTCGCGCTGGCTGCCGCTCATGTGGATCCCGCCGCCGGACCCAAGCTAGTTGCGACTTCCTCAGCGATGCCCGTTGAGAACAGCTCATCGCTCTGATTTACCTTTACTCTTTTATCTTTACACACTGGCGCGAATCAGAAATAATTGTTCGTGGAAGAACAATCCATCGTCATTCTCGACTTCGGCTCGCAGTACACGCAGCTTATTGCGCGCCGTATCCGCGAACTCAAAGTATTTTCTGTCGTCCTGCCTTGTACCGCTCCACTGGATGAGATCAAAAGTTACAAGCCCATCGGCATTATTCTGAGCGGAGGCCCATCTTCTGTTTACGATCATGACGCTCCTCCCGCTGATGATCGTGTGCTTGCGCTCGGCTTGCCTGTGCTCGGCATCTGTTATGGCCTGCACTTCATCACGCACAAGCTCGGAGGCAAGGTTCGTCCCGGCCCAAAGCGCGAATACGGCCACGCGGAAATTAATATCAAAGGCCAATCTCGGCTGTTTGCAGGCTTGCCGCCATCGCTTAACGTATGGATGTCGCACGGCGATGAGGCGCTTGAACTCCCTGGCGGCTTTAGCGTTGTGGCCCGCAGCAGCAATGCCCTGGCTGCCATGGAGAATGAATCGCAGAAGATCTGGGCGGTGCAGTTCCACCCTGAAGTCCATCACACCAAGCGAGGCGTCGATCTGCTCCGCAACTTCGTGGTCAACATCTGCGGCGCGCGCGGTGACTGGACGCCTCAGCACTTCATCGATGAAACCATTCGCCAGGTGCGCCAGACCGTAGGCGAGCAGGGAAGAGTGATCTGCGCACTTTCCGGCGGCGTGGATTCCGCTGTGGCCGCCACGCTGGTCGATAAAGCCATTGGCCGCCGCCTGATCTCCGTCTTCGTAAACAATGGCGTGCTGCGCAAGAATGAGTTTCAAAAAGTCCAACAGAACCTGCGTGATCGCCTGGGCCTGAACGTGGTTGCGGTTGATGCCACGGATCGGTTTCTAAGCAAGCTTGCGGGCGTAATTGACCCGGAAAAGAAGCGCAAGATCATCGGCAATGAGTTCATTGAGGTCTTCGATCAGGAAGCCCACCGCCTGGAACAGCAGATCGGCAAAGTGGACTGGCTGGTGCAAGGAACGCTTTACCCTGACATCATCGAATCCCGCAGCGTGCGAGGCCCTTCGCAGACGATTAAGTCTCACCACAACGTCGGCGGCTTGCCGGACAAGATGAAACTCAAGTTGATCGAGCCCTTAAAGGATTTGTTTAAGGATGAAGTCCGCCGCATCGGACGGGAAATGGGGATGCCCGAGGAGATTCTGCAGAGGCAGCCTTTCCCTGGGCCCGGACTGGCTGTGCGCATCCTGGGTGAAGTCACGCCTGAACGCATCGCACTGCTGCAGGAAGCCGATGACATTGTGGTAAATGAAATCCGCCGCGCCGGCCTTTACACTCAGATCTGGCAATCGTTTGCCGTGTTGTTGCCGGTGATGTCGGTAGGCGTAATGGGTGACCAGCGTACTTACGCGTACACCTGCGCCATCCGTGCGGTCCATTCTGAAGATGGCATGACTGCCGACTGGGTTCCGCTGCCTTATGAAGTGCTCAAGGCAATTTCCAATCGCATTGTGAATGAGGTCCGCGGCATCAACCGTGTGGTGTATGACGTTACGTCAAAGCCGCCTGGGACGATTGAGTGGGAGTAAGATAAACGACCATGAAATTTGATGTTCAATCCGTCTCTCGCGATATTGCAGATTCGTGCCGGCGTGCTCAAGTACTGCTTGACTCCGTCTCTGCCGATCAACTGATGCGCCGTCCCGATCCCACCAAATGGTCAATTGCCGAATGCTTGGCTCATCTCAATATGACCGCGGCTACGGTGCAGAAGTTGATGGCGCGCGGAATCGAGCAGGCCAAGCAGGAGAAAAGATTTGGCGAGGGCCCATTTTCCATCGGACCTAAAGGCCGATTGATGGTCTGGATTGCCGAGCCTCCGCCCAAGTTCAGAATCCGTGCTCCTAAAAATGTACGTCCGCCGACAACGATTGATGATCCTCTGCAAGTCCTGCCCCAGTTTCTACACGCCCAAGATGAATGGGAACGGCTGATGCGCGAGCAGGAAGGACTTGATCTGGCAGGAATCAAGGTCGGGCAGGGAGCTTTCAGAATGCGTCTTGCCGCGGCGCTGCCTTGGATGATGGCGCACCAGCGGCGACATTTGTTACAGGCAGAAAATGTAAAGCGGCAGATTATCTCTGCCGCTCCCAAGACCGCTACGCAGGTGGGTTAAGCCGCCCAGGGAATTGTCTTTTGCGCCCAAACGCTGTTGGGGCATTTGATTTGGTTTATGGCGGATCGGAAACGCACGATCCAAGGCTTGCTCCATTGATATGGACGCAGGAGCATGGGCCATTGCATGGGTGGGTGGCGCTGCAGCGCCCGCTACACACGCCAATCCGTACCGCGCTCTTGTGCAGTTGCCGCGCAGAAACCGTCCCGGCGCACAGAACCGTGATGACAATCGCCGCCAGCAATGTGGGTTTGATCTTCTTGCTCATCGTCGTGTTCCTTTCCGTTATTCGAACCGGTTCCGGTTAGTGTCTATGGGCTTGGCTGGCCCTGGGTCTCTGACGCACGCTTTGGTGGTTCCCCCAAAGTCCTGGCAGATACATCCGCCGAGGCAGGGCCTGGTGGCGCTGCAGGTACCGGTGCAGGCGGGGAACAGCTTGGATTTCGTTTGCAGTTGCCGGGCGGAAACACTTCCCGCGCATAGAACGGCCGTGATAAAGATTGCCAGCGATGCGTTTTTTACGGTCTTCATGTTCATGGTAATTTCCTTTCTGATCGGGAAAGTTGAACCTTCAGCCCCTTACTTCAACACGGTTGCACCGGGAATGGGATGCGACGCACAAAACATGTTGTTCGTCTCCATTGCCACAACGCAGATGCAGCCTGTTGGGCAAGGATTGGTGAAGCTGCAGCTGCCGCAGATGGAAAGTCTCGTGGCGTCCGTCCGCAGCTGCGCGCGGAAACCGTCCCGGCGCACAGAACAGCCATAACGATCATGGCTAGAAACGTATTTTTTTATTGTCTTCTTGCCCATGATTCACCTTCTTTTCTTATGAAGGCATAAAAATGGCTTTGCGCCGGCCATTGTCACCGCCTTGCTGCAATGAACCCGCATACGCCTGTGGTGGCACTGGGGTTGTTGAAGACGCATCCGCAGCCCAGAACGTTGGGGCAGGGTGTTGTCCTGGTGCAGAAATGGTGCTTGCAAGTTGTGTCCTGAACAACCAGCGACAACTGGCGAGCGGAAACCGTTCCCGCGCTTAGAACGGCGGCGGCCATCACCGTGAAAACGATGTTCTTGATTGTCTTACTCATAGTTCGTCCTCCTTGCTCCTGCAAGCTTGGAGCAGAGAAAAATAAACAGGCCACAGCTACCTGGCCAGTGGCTGAACTCCCATGGGATGCGTCGAGCAAAAGCTGCACTCAGACCTTCGCCGCTTGCCTACTTCCCAGCAGGCGCGGCTCCGGCCAGCTTCGTCGTACAAAATCCGGTGAGTGGCGTGGTAAAGGAGCAGACGCACTTGGTGGTAGAGCTGATACAAGGCTGGGTCATGCTGCACGTGCCGCCGCAAGCGTTGGTCTGAAAATTCAAGGACAACTGCCGCGCTGAAAGTGTCCCGGCGCAGAGAACTAGAGTGACCATGATCGCAAACAAAAGAGTCTGGATTTTCTTCATGCGGAAAGCCTTCAT
Source organism: Terriglobales bacterium (assembly GCA_030150795.1). The sequence goes on from JASLFF010000712.1 coordinate 4,632, forward strand.
AATTTAGCTCCTGTATTGTTGATTGGGCGCAGTGACAGATTGCTATTTTCTATGCGCCGCTTAAGCTCCGCGGGCGCAGTTGAGCCGGATATTAACAAGAATTGCCGTTCCGAAACCGGAAAGGAAATAAATTTCCAGAGTTCCAGTTCCACTTCGGGAAACGTCCCGGTAAATCACTATTGGCTCTACATAAAAATCCAAACCTTGCCACAGATAACGCGGATAACACTGATTTACACGGATCAAAAAGTTTTGAATTTATAAATCCCTATTCATCCGTGGTGAGGTTTGTTTTTGTGCAAAGCAATCATCACTCAGCCGAACCACGCAAAAAAATAAGCGGCAGATCGTCTCTGCCGCTTCATCTTCATTCTTGCCGGGCAACTACGCTGCCCAGGGAATTGCCTTCTTTGCCCAAACGCTGTTGGGATATTTCTGCTGAAGTATTTTCGGTACTTCGCCCAGCACCGTGTGATCGTTTGTGCCTTTGTAGTGGCTTACGGCCTTCCAGTAAACCGCTTCCGGTGCTGCCTCACTGTTTGGATATTTCTGAAGAATCTCGTCGTAGAGCTTTTCCGCGTCTGCCCATTTCTTCTGCATAAAGCTGACGCGCGCAAGCCCCAGCAGCAACTGTGCGGCAAATTCGTCTTTTGGCAGATAGCCTTCAATGCGGTGCCGCTCTTTGCCGTTTTCGTCCAGCACCAGCGCGGTTGGCGTCCAGACTGAATCAAAGCGGTGGAACCCTGCGGGGTTTTCCTTGATGTGAACTGCAATGGGCACGAACTTCTGATCGATGAAGGATGAGAGTTGTGAGTCAGCGTACGATTCGGCTTCCAGCCGAGCGCATGCCCCTCACGCCGGAGCAGCGCTAAAGTCAACCAGCACGGGCTTGTGTTGTGTTTTGGCCTGGCTGAGCCCAGCGTCTATATCTTTATTCCACGAAACGGCCATTATTACCTCCTGAAGAGATGTTGTTGCAGCAATCTTTGATTAGATGCCCAGCCATGTCTTCAGGTCGCTACTTTGCTTTTTCCTGCAGGCTTCTGGAGATTGCTGTTACAAGCTTCCGAGGACTAAACCGCACAGACATTGCAAGAGTCTTGTTAATCACGCCGGGGATGACCAATCCTTTTCCCGCCATCATCCCTTTGTAGCCGATGAGCGCAACGTCTCTGGACTTCATGGCTCCCATTTTGAACAGACGCGATTCTTCCATGTTGGCGCGCTCAGCAAAGTTAGTGGCGGTTGCTCCGGGGCAAAAACATGTGATGCTCACACCGCTCCCCTTCAACTCGTTGGCAATCGCCTCAGAAAACATAATCACGTAGGCTTTTGTCGCGTAATAGACGGCCATCAGTGGTCCCGGCTGAAATCCGGCGGTCGAAGCCACATTCATGATTCTTCCACGCTTGCGTTGGATCATAGCCGGTAGCGCGAGTCTGGTGAGCGCAGTCAATGCTGCAATGTTTACTTCCACCATATCCAGGGAAGTGCTGGGATCGCTCTCTGCAAACACTCCATAGGATCCAAAACCTGCATTGTTGATCAAAATGTCCACCGGCAAACCACGCCGTTCGATCTCTGCAAAGATCTGCTGCGGCGCTTCCGGTTGCGCCAAGTCTGCTGGAATTACATGGACATGGTTTCCATGTGCCGTCTGCAGTTCATTGGCAAGTTTTTCCAATGCAGCCTGATTGCGCGCCGTGATGATCAGGTCAAAGTCAGGCGCCATCAAATGAGCCAAATCGAGTCCAATACCGCTTGATGCTCCAGTGATCAATGCGGTTTCTCTTTGCCACTTGCGATCCAGTGCACCTACGTATGCGGGAAGTACCATAGCTTCCTCCGCAGCCATGATACGTGATGCTTGAGGAGAGCTATTTCAGGCAAAGAAAAAAGCAGTGCACAATATTTTGTGCAGATAAAAGCCTATAAAAAATAATATTCGTTTCATATTGGAACTCTTTACAAAATAAAATTAAAAAACTTTGAGAATTGCTGAATCTGCTGTGATAGCGTCTTGCGCACGGTAAGGCCTCGTCCTCCAGCGCACTTCCGGCTACTCCTGGAGGGCAAATCTCAGTTGACGTCAGCCCGTGGAAGTCCCCTCACGCGTTTCATCCTCATCGCGACGGTGACTCCACAGCCAAAACCATTATCCGCATTCGCAATTCGGGAATCGAATGCTTCAACTGTGACCTGCGAGAAAAAGATTTTCAGTCGCCTTGCCAGACTGCGTCTTGAATCACAGCCGGACAGCCGATTCCCTAAATAGGAGAAACAAGCATGTCCCGAAAAGATCGAGATGACAGTATTTGGTTGTCAGAGCATTCAGATAAAAGACGAATCCGGGACGCGGAAAATGCACGACAAAACCGCGCGGAAATCACGAAGGCACTGTCCCACGGCCAGATTAGACGACGTGATCTGGTCAAATGGGGCCTGTTCACAAGCGCCGGCATTATGTTGCCGATCAGGGGTTTAAATCCATTTGTCAGATATGCGGTGGCCCAGAATGCGCCGCCACTGTCGAGGAGCGCGATTCTTGCGCAGGACTCTGACAATCAGGGAATCCCTACGGGACTGCCCGCAAGTCCAACGTTTGGTGTCCAGCCATTTACCCAGCCAATGCCGCGTTTCGACGTCCTGGCGCGCAATGCAGTGTCAACCTTAAATCCTGCGCCGCAGGCACAATCGAACCAGACGCAGCAAGTGCTTGATCCCGGTTTCGGGTTTCCCGCTGGAACCACGGGGCCAATTGAGGGCCGTCCCCCGGGAGCGAACTGGGCGCACCAGCGGTTTGCACAGTTTCCTCCTCAGGTAGCCATTGAGGTCACCACCAAGCCGGTGACCACTAATACTACATACAATCCGGGTGTGACCTCAGACTTGAATTCGGGAATCAATCCGGCCTCACCGATCCCGGCAAAATTCCATCCCAGCTTTCCAACTCAGAATGCAAACCGGGTATGGACGTTCCAGGGCACGTTTCCCCCCAAGCTGACTCAGGTCCGCTATGGCGAACCGGTACTGTTCCGCCATCACAATGGCTTGACGACTGACATCAAGAATAACGGCGGCTTTGGACGATACACGCTCACCACGCATGAACACAATGCTCACCACGGCGCGGAGAACGATGGGTTCACCGGAGCGTATTTCTGGCCTAATCAGTTCTATGACTATCACTGGCCCTGGGTGCTCGCAGGGTTTACCACCATTAATACTGGAGCTACCGATCCACGGGCCGGCGCTCCAAGCGATAGTGGCGGCATCAATAAGGTCCCAGGCGACTGGCACGAGACCATGAGCACGCACTGGTTCCACGATCACATGTTCACCTTCACTGACCAGAACGTGTACAAGTGCAACGCCGGCATGAACAACATTTACAGCTCGCTGGAT
>JASLFF010000808.1 GCA_030150795.1 Terriglobales bacterium
GAGAGCAGGCGTTTCATGCGTCGCGACTTTGCAGCAGAAAAGGCTGCCCTGGAAATGCTTCGCGAAACAGGCGTGAAGTACATAAATTATTCGTGGTCCAGCTATCTCAATCCAGAGCCATCGTGGGAAATAGCGCCCGGCAAGATGCCCCGTATCATTCGGGCACTGGTCGAAGCGGGTTGGCACGTGGAGGCGCAAGGCAAGTATTTTCGTCGCCCCGGCGAGTTTCGCATTGAAGTCTCAAGCGGCGTGGACTGGTTCGAACTCCACGGCGAAGTGCAATATGGAGAGGTAAAAGCACATCTTCCTGCATTGCTGCAAGCGTTGCGCAGCGGCGAAGATATGGTCCGGCTTGGCGATGGCAGCTATGGTCTGCTGCCGGAAGAGTGGTTGCGCCGCATCGGTCCCCTGGCGGGCATGGGGACGGCCGATGGAACGCATGTTGTTTTTCGCCAGAGCCAGGCAGGGCTGCTCGACGCCTTGCTTGCAGCACAGCCTGAGGCCCGTTGCGACGAGACATTCACCCGTGTTCGCAAAGAACTATGCCGCTTTGAGGGAATACAAGCGGCTCCCCAGCCCGCAGGTTTCAACGGACATCTGCGCGATTATCAGCGCGAGGGCCTGGGTTGGATGCTGTTCCTTCAGCGTTATTCTTTCGGAGGGTGCCTGGCTGACGACATGGGGGTCGGCAAGACCGCGCAGGTACTGGCGCTGCTTGAGACGCGCCGCGAATTGCGCGATGCCGGCAGCACGGCGGGTCCGTCACTGGCCATAGTTCCCAGATCGCTGGTTTTCAACTGGAAGGAAGAAGCGGCGCGCTTTACTCCGCAACTGCGGGTGCTCGACTACACCGGCCTGGAGCGCAAAAGCAGCGATTTCAGCGGCTATCACCTGGTCCTTACCACCTATGGCACAGTGCGGCGCGACATTCTGCGGCTCAAGGACATTGAATTCGATTACGTCATACTGGATGAGGCGCAAGCCGTCAAGAACGCGTCTACGGAATCATCAAAGGCCGTGCGTCTTTTGCGCGGGAAACATCGTCTGGCGCTGAGCGGCACGCCTGTAGAGAACCACCTTGGCGAGCTTTGGACACTCTTTGAGTTCCTCAATCCTGGCATGCTCGGGTCAGCCAGCGTGTTTAAGTTGGCCGGCGAAGCGGCGCGAAATCCAAATGGGGAGACCCGCCGGCTCCTTGCTCATGCCCTTAAGCCATTCATCCTGCGCCGAACGAAGGAACAGGTCGCACGCGAACTGCCTGCCAAAAGCGAGCAAACAATCTACTGCGAGATGGAATCCGAGCAGCGCCGGCTATACAACGAACTGCGAGAGCATTATCGAAATGCCTTGCTCAAGCGCATTGACACGGCTGGATTGGCGAAATCCAAGATCCAGGTGCTTGAAGCCCTGCTACGTTTACGGCAGGCCGCCTGTCATCCGGGTTTGCTCGATCAAAAATACCGCGAGACGCCTAGCGCGAAAACAGAAGTATTGCTGGAGCGGCTGCATGAAATCGTTGAAGAGGGACATAAGGCGCTGGTCTTCTCGCAATTTACAAGCCTGCTCAGCATTGTTCGTCAACATCTGGATGACGACGACATTACTTACGAGTATCTTGACGGCCGTACCCGCGACCGTAAAGCGCGCGTCGACCGCTTTCAGAATGATAAGAACTGCGGTCTCTTCTTGATCAGCTTGAAAGCTGGAGGCCTGGGGCTGAATCTTACTGCCGCCGAGTACGTATTTATTCTTGATCCATGGTGGAACCCCGCAGTGGAGGCGCAAGCCGTGGACCGCGCCCATCGCATCGGACAGACGAAACAGATTTTTGCCTACAGGCTTATCGCACGCGACAGCGTCGAAGAAAAGGTCTTGGAACTGCAAGAGACAAAGCGCGACCTTGCCGCTGCCATCATCGGCGCTGATAACAGTCTGATTCGCGACCTGCGCCGCGAAGATCTTGAACTTTTGTTGTCATGAGGACAAAAGGACTCAGCAGCACAAAAAGGTCGAAGATCGTCGACCGGGCGCACCATTCCTTCAATTCCTTCCTTCAAACATCGTTCCTTGAGAATCATAGGAGCGTTCAGGTTACGAATAAAAGCCCCAGAAAGTACAACGCTCCCGTGGGACGCTGTCATGATGAGGCACGTCAGGGACAATTCCACAAGTCTGCACAGGAAAACCGATTTTTCACCACATGGTTCAGCGTTATAATTCCTCCAATTTGCGCCCAAATCGCATGCTTGACCTCCGTCCGTATCAACACGAGGCATTACAAAACGTCTATAAGGCGTACAAGGATGGGAAACGCCGAGTCATTGTCTCGCTGCCAACTGGAACAGGGAAGACGGTGGTTTTCGCGCACTTTCCCCGCTTCTTCAAGATGAAGAAACGCCTGCTTGTACTTGCGCACCGGGAGGAACTGCTGCTCCAAGCACGTGAAAAGTTTCTGAAGATTGATCCTGAATTGAAGATCGGAATCGAGCAATCTGCATCGCGAGCACCCGCAGACTCAAAGGTAGTGGTCGCCTCAGTCGCAACCCTTGGCAGGCCCGGATCAGTCCGACTCCGCCAGCTAAACCCAGAAGAGTTTTTCCTCATTGTTGTTGACGAGGCGCACCACGCCGTAGCTCCAACCTACCGTCGCATCTTTGAACATTTCGGCCTATTCGACCCCAACACGCAGCGATACCTCGTAGGCTTCACGGCAACGCCTCGGCGGGGCGACAAACAAGGACTCGGCGCAGTTTTCGAAGACATATGTTATGCACGCGACCTTCGCGAGATGATTGCCGAGCGATATCTGTGTCCGATCACGGGC
>JASLFF010000072.1 GCA_030150795.1 Terriglobales bacterium
ACCAATAGGCAGTCAGCTACCGAGGGAGCGGTGGCCGTTATTTGGGTGTCTGACCAGCTTACGATTGTGGCAGGGAAATTCCCGTTTTTGAAAACCACGTTACTTGAGCCCTGAGTTGCGCCGAAGCCGCTACCATTCACCTGAAACTGCGCGCCAGTCAACACGGCCGTTGGGCTGACACTATTGACAAGGACTGATCCCACCGCAAAGTTGACATCGGTGTTGCTGCTAAGGCCGCTCTTGACGACCTGCACGTAACCGGAAGTCGTACCAGTTGGAACTGTGGCCACGATTTGAGTGTCGCTCCAACTAGAAACCGACGTAGCTGTGGTGCCGTTAAAATCAAGCGTGCTGCTGCCCTGCGACGATCCAAAACCGGCGCCGCTGACGGTGACCTGAGTGCCTATTGGCCCAACTTTGGGCGTAACGGAAAAAACATTAACGCTCCTTACAGCGAAATTGACCGTCATGTTACTCGCGACGCCGCCTACGGTCACAATCACTGCGCCGGAAGGAGCCGACGTGGGAACAGTAGCGACGATCTGGGTATCAGACCAACTCACTACAGCCGCATTGGTTCCGTTGAAGGAAATTGTGCTCGATCCTTGAGTTGCTCCGAATCCGCTGCCATTGATCTGTACTTGCGTACCCGCAGGCCCAGTTGTCGGCGCGACAGTGGCCACGACTGGGCTTGGCGTCGTATATAAAACATCTTGGTTGCTGGCAACACTGTTTACCGTCACCTGCACTGGCCCGCTGGTTGTCGCAGAAGCCAAAGCCACAATTTGTGTGTCACTCCAGCTGACCACCGCCGCGTTGAATCCATTGAACGTAATCCCAGACGATCCTTTGGTCGACTGGAATCCAGAACCATTCACCGTCACTTGCGTGTTTACCCCGCCGTTGGTCGGAGAGATGCTTGTTACCTGCGGCGCAGGCACGCTGAAAACAATGTTTTGGTTGCTCGTAACGCCGCTTTCAACAACCTTCAATCCACCGGTAGTCGCTGTGGCAGGGACCGTGGCAACAATCTGATTGTCGGACCAACTCACAATAGTCGGCGTACCGCTTGGATAAAACGTTACAGAGCTGCTGCCTTGCGTGGATCCAAACCCGCTTCCGTTGATCTGGATCTGCGTTCCTACCGGCGCAGTTGCCGGTACAACACCGGTGATGAGTGGATTGGGAAGCGTGAATACCACGTCTTTATTGCTTGCCGTGCTGTTCACGGTCACCACGGCCGGGCCGGTCCTGGCGCTCGATGGAACCGTAGCCACAATCTGTGTATCGCTCCAGCTGTTCACCACGGCGGTGACGCCATTGAATTGTATTGAGCTTGAACCCTGCGTGGATTGAAACCCTGATCCGCTCACCGTTACCTGGCTTCCAACCAGTCCAACCGCGGGAGATAGGGACGTGACTTGCGGGGAAGGCACCGTGAAATAAAGATTCGAGTTGCTTGTGATTCCTGCAACAGCCACCTGCACAGTGCCGCTGACAGCCGTTGAGGGAATGGTTGCAACGATCTGCAAATCAGACCAGCTGTTTACCGTGAGAGATGTGTTGTTTAGTTTGATCGTGCTTGTACCCTGGCTAGCTCCGAACCCGCTGCCATTGATCTGCACCTGCGTACCCACCGGGCCGCTGGACGGCACAAGCCCAGCCACGATTGGATTGGGTAAGGTAAAGACTGCATCAGGATTGCTTGCAATGCCGTTCACGGTTACCAAGATCGGTCCGGTCTTAGCGTTTGTAGGAGTTGTGGCGACAATTTGCGTGTCGCTCCAACTGCTAACCGTTAAGGGGTAATTGATGTCATTGATGGTCGCTCCGTTGGATCCCTTGACCGCCTGAAATCCAGATCCATTGATCGTTATCTGGGATCCACCCACTCCACTGGCCGGGGATATGCTGCTGATGTGCGGCGCAGGTATGACGAAATAAATATTTGTGTTGCTGGCGACTCCGCCGACCGTGACTCTGACCCAACCCGTTATGGCTGTTGTGGGTACGGTCGCAGCAATTTGCGTATCCGACCAGCTGACCACGACCGCATTGACGCCATTGAATGAGACCGTGCTCGTTCCCTGTGTCGCTCCAAACCCGCTGCCATTGAGCTGGACCTGAGTCCCAACTGGTCCACTTGCTGGCGTGGTGCTTGTAATCTGCGGAGCGGCGAAAGCGATTGATGTAAAGAGAAGCAGAACAACAATCCAGCTCACATTATGAAAACGCATCTATTTGTCTCCCAAATTCGAGGGGTAGGGGTGCAAGCGAACACGGCAGGGTTTTGAAACGACTTTATGGGTAAGTAACTGTCACGCTATCAACGCCATTTGCCCGTGATGACGTCAAGCCTCGACCAACCGCATCGTACGTATGCGACTCCAGTATTTTGTTGTCATAATCTCGGACGGCTGTGATCAGCGATTGGGTGTTGTACTCAAAGGAATTTGAAGTGTTATCGGGCTTGGTAAACTGCGTCAATCGCCCCTGCGAGTCGTAACCGTATGCAAGGGATAATCCAACATCTGTAGTGACGCTGCTTACCAGAGTGCTGACATTATCAGGATAGTGGAAATATAAGTGGCGTGCGGCAGCATCGGTAACGGTAGTCAATCGGTTTGCTGAGTCGTAAGAGAGTGTAGTTGTGTTTCCGTTGCGATCGATGATGGATACCAGGGCTCCTGTGGTGGCATCAAAAAGGCGTTTCTCTCCGCTTCTTGAAGTGAGTGTCCAGGATGGAGTGCCATTGGTGATAGTGGTAGCTGTATCGTCAGCAGGAGCCGCTGCTTTATAGACGCTTGGACTTCCCACGCTGGCCACGGCGAAAGACCAAACGCTGCCATCTGAACGCAGATGTTTGAGAAATCCATCTCCGCTTACAACGACCAGACGTTCTTCATACGTTGACCGCCAGCCTGCTCCAAACATGAACGGATAAGAGTTCTGCTGGGATGGAAGCTTGCTGTTCCAGACGCGCGATAATGATAGTCCGCCTCCCAAGCCGGGAAGACTGATATCCGATTGGGTAATGTAGGTATTTCCAGTTGACAGATCAATGGGGCGACCCGATTGGGCAGTTCTCGCTGCGTTACATGCTATGCACGTATCGCTTGCCGCACCCGGCGGCGCTCCGCAAGATGGCATTAATTGAATGCAGGATTCGCCCCACGGAACTCCACCTGGATTGCAGCAGACCGCTGTTGGTGGCACAAGCGGATTAGGAAGCTCCAACGAAGACCATTGCCATGTGCATTGCGCCTTGTATTGTTTGACCAGTTGGTTGTAAACGGTGCAAGACTCAACTTGCGCTTGCGCATTAATTCCCAGAACGTACATAATCGTCAGCACGACAAATGTTATGCCAGCACTCTTCTTCATCAAAACAACCTCATTGCGGGATTAAACCAGTTGTGATCAAAGCGGATTTCGTTAAGACTTAGGGACAACAAGGAATCATGGGCAACACAACTGATTTCAATGGCCTAGGTAAATGGAACAAGCTCTAATAATTCACTCTTCTTGCCACATGCAACGGCAAGATGCTTTCGCTACAGAATCTTCTCCCGAACTACGGGGCGAGCAGTCTTAGGTAGAAGCGGTTAAGTAAGCAGATTAATACATGATTAAGGTGTCGATTTCAAGAATATTCTTAAGAAGTTTTCCACAATTGAGAATAAACGAACGTTATATCTACGACCTTGGGTTTCTCGGGCCGGGCCCACCATTTCTGCCAGCGTCAAATTTCCCTTCGCTCCCGAAGTGATTGTTACGTATACGGAGTATCCGGTCAGTACTAATCATTCTCTTCCTTTTTGGATTGCTCCCCCACGTGCACGCGGCAACCGCTTGAACTACAATTTTCAGCCTACTTCTTTTTTGCCGGGATCCATTCACGGCAGCACATGGGAGAACCTATGAAAATCTACCAAAGCTGGAGCAGGACCAGTATTGCAGTGCTGATATTGTCATTTGCGTTGGCAACTGCGCCGCGCGCGATCGCCGAGGATCGAGGCAGCTCGAATCGCGACGCCGCTGAGCTATTCGCCGTTCTACCGGACGGCGCTTCCGGACCGGAAGGTCTCACTGTGGGGCCCGACGGCAATGTGTATGTTGCAACATTCGGATTCAATTCGGCCGGCCCGGTCACTGGCCTGGGACAGCTTTATGTTTTCAATCGTGAAGGCAAGCTGTTGCGCAATGTAAGCGTGCAGAGTTCATCGCCACATCTGCTCGGAATCGCCTTCCATCCTCAGACGGGTGCTTTGTTGGTGATCGATTTTGGCGGTGGACAGGTGCTCCGTGTCGATCCTTTCACCGGCGCTTCTTCCGTTTTCATGACTGTCACAGGCAGTTCCGGACTGAACGGGCTGACGTTTGATTCCGCGGGCAATGTTTATGTGTCTGACTCCGCTCAAGGCATTATCTGGAAGACGGGTGCCAACGGCGGCGCCGGAACCGCATGGGTGACTGACGCTCTGCTTACCACCACCGGCGTTCCTCCCTTCGGCGCTAACGGTTTGGAATTCAATCACGCGGAGACGACCTTGTTTGTCGCCAACACCGGCAATGACACGATTGTGCAGATTCCCGTGAACCATGGCACGCCCGGACAACCAGTCCTGTTCGTCAACAGCATCAATGGCGCAGATGGAATTGCCATCGACGCACATGACAACCTCTGGGTGGCCGCCAACCAAAACGACGAAATCGATGTCGTCAGCCCCACCGGTAAATTGCTTGCCAGGCTGGGCGACTTTGAAGGCCTTACTCGTTCAGGCACGCCTCGGGGACTGCTCTTCCCTGCCAGCCCGGCGTTCAGCGGAAACGGTGAATTTGTTTATGTAACCAACCTTGCGCTCGATCTGCGTATTTTTGGCCTGACACAGGCAGTAGATTCGCAATGGTGTGCGCAGGTGAAGCATTATACGGTGTCGCGCATCAGGACTCGGTTTACGCGGCTAGGTGCGGGGAATAACTGAGATCTGAACGGCGTTAAGACAGCACGCCGACTTTGTGGTCGGCGTGCTGTCCTGTTTTTATCGAGCGCTTGTCGAAGAGGCGAGTTGTGCTTCCGACGCGACTCGCACCAGATCTGCATCCACCATCATGGCGACAATCTCTTCAAGGCTGGTTTTGGGTTTCCACCCCAACACCGCTTCAGCTTTTGCCGGATTGCCAACCAGCACGTCCACCTCGGCTGGACGCTCAAATTTCTTGTCAGTAGTGACGTATTTTTCATAGTCAAGGCCAACATGCCGGAAAGCGAGCCGGCAGAACTCGCGAACACTGGTACAGCGGCCGGTGGCAACCACGTAGTCATCGGCTGTTTCTTGCTGCAGCATCATCCACATGGCTTCAACGTAGTCGGCGGCATAGCCCCAGTCGCGCTTTGCTTCCAGGTTTCCGAGCCGAAGCTCGCTCTGCAAGCCGAGCTTAATTCGGGCTACACCGTCACTGATTTTCCGCGTGACAAACTCG
>JASLFF010000816.1 GCA_030150795.1 Terriglobales bacterium
GGCATTAGGATCAGCTAGATTGACGAGGCCCGTGGCCTGTGCTTTTGTGCTAACAAGATCGCTGGGCGGGCGCTGTACGGCAAAGTGCATCAAGATTACGGTTTGGCCTGCCGGTATGGAAATGTTGTCCCAACGGTAGAAAATATTGTCGTTGGTCTGAATAAATTGCACCGTCGGTACAAGTGTTGAAGACGCGCCGCCGAAAACATGGGCAAGCAACGGATCGCAGCAAATTCCACTTTGATCCGTAATCGCATAGGTAAAGTTAGTCTGCGCCGGCGAAACCACGATCCGCGTGTTGTTGTCTGAACCGAGATTTCCAGTGATCGCCAGAGACACGACCACAGGAGCGGCGCCGGGATTCTGGATCTCCTCCAGGTAGCGCGCAAAGCCGCCCACAGCGGGCGAGTAGATCTTGCGAGTTACCTGCAGATTGTGAATGAGCACGGGACCCAGGACAAGCTGGCGTCCCGCAGCCTCAAATGTAGCGGCATTGAGGCATGGGAACTGGCGCACAAAATCAGCGCCACTCAGGTTCGATTGATACATGCCGTCATAGGCATCATTGAATTGCCGATCCACGGTGCCACCATCATTCAATTGACCGTCGCACGACACGTCATAACGGAAATTGTCTGCTCCGTCGAGGTCAATCAGACCGAATCGCTGGAAGCTGATGGCATTCCCGAGCGTGATATTGAGATTAAGGGGCGAATCGGTTGTGAGCACACCTGTCGCGGTCCCGGCCGAAGTCCCAGATTGATCAACTGCTCCAACCTGCAACGATCCTACCTGCACACCATTGATCTGGTAGTTACCAAGAGCATCGGCGGTAGTCTGGCCGTTGAAGTTTCCTTCAGGGCCAAAGCTGTCAACGCTTACAACTGAGACAAAGGGATTCACAGCCGGCGTAATACCATCGGCGCCGAAGATCACGCCGAAAACGGTGCCGGTGGCAGGCATGTTGATATCAACTGTAGCAACCTGGCCATCCGTCAGCAGTGCACCGTCACCATTGGCATACGTTTGATTGAAGTTCAGGAACGCCTGCACCGTGAACGGCCCAAGAGGCACACGCGAGAACTGGTACACACCAAAGCTGTCTGTGCTGCCAAACAGATTAAAGTTGGCGCCAATGGTTGCAACCGCTACCTGGGCAAATGGCACCGGGTTGCCGTTATTGTCGCGCACAGTACCTTTGATCGCTCCGCTGAGCAGGATCACGTTCAGCACTTCAGGTTGCGTCACGTCAGTGAGCGTCACATTGGACGTGGAAACGATTCCTGAATTCGGGTCCTGGGCGTAGAGCGTGAAAGTGCCCACCGGGAGGCCCACAATTCCGAAGCCTCCATTCGCATCAGTTTGCGGCAGGAAGGTTGTCATATTTCCAAACGAATCCAGTTGAGAAATCACAACCGTCGGGAACGGGACAACCGTGCCATCAGAATAGCTAACCGTGCCGCTCACTACAGACAGAGGCAGAGTGAGATCAATGGTTATGACATCGCCATTTGATACAAAGGTCCCAGTCTTTTCTGCGAATACCAATGAGTTGATAATAGAGGTCGCTCGCACCTTAAAGCCCTGAGGTCCGGCGCTGACGCCATTGAACTTGTAGAAGCCATTCGCATCTGTGCCGCCAAGCGCGAGTTGAATGCCCGTGGCCACATCAAGAACTTCAACATCTGTTGCGACGACCGGGGTCAACCCATCCGCAGCTGTCACGTGGCCCTGGATCGTGCCGGTAATACCTGCATTGATGGTGATGAAGACAGTTGAGCCAACATCACTCGACTGCACCACACCGCTTGCTTCGCCGACAAAGCCGTTCTGGTAAGCGGTTACCGTGAAGCTGCCGGCCGGAACATTGGGAATTGACAACGTACCGGAACTATCAGTGATTCCGGCAATCCTCTGAGCGGTTCCAGACTTGAGCACAATCTCCGCGCCGGAAAGCGGGGTGGATCCATCACGCTGCAAGGCAGTGACGTTGACCATGGCTGTTCCAGGCAGGATCGCTTGATTGACCAGGTTGAAGTTCACAACCTGGGCTTTCTCGGCGTCCGTCATGCCGGTGAACTCATCCGGATCAGTCTGGTTTACAAGCGCCTGGGCCTGTGCCTGCATGCCAGGCAGGTCGTTCGGATCTCGCTGCACATCAAAGTGCATTACGATTGCCGATCCGCCCGGAGGTATCGTCATGTTCCAGTCGTAAGAAACCGACCGGGTATCGTTGGGGAACAGGAGATCGCCGGCAGGGACAGCGGCATTTGGTCCGGCAAAAACAGCACCCAGCAATGGCGTGCAGCAGAAACTAGTACCGGTTACCGCATAGGTATTACCTGTATCTCCGGGAGCCACCTGGATCGTGATGCTTCCAGCGTCGAGGAAGCTTTGAACCAATGGCGTAACCGGTACAGGCTGTTGCGTGGTGTTGTTGAGAACTTCCAGGTAGCGGGTGAATCCGCCGCTTGCGGGCGAGTACACCTTGCGCGTAACGGAAACGCCGCTTACGCCTGCCGGCCCGAAGTCTATTTCGCGCCCAGATTGTGCGGTCTGTGCTCCGGCAAGGCAGGGGAAGAATTCATTGAAGTTGGAGCCACTAAATTCAAGGTTTTCAGCGCCCGAGTACCCGCGGCTGAGACTGCCATCGATGCGACCGCCAGACTCGATTTCTCCGTCGCATTCGATGTCATAACGATAACCGTTTGTTCCATCCAGATTGAACGTGAACAGTCTGGTGTCAAAGAAGTCAAAGCCCTGGCCGAGCACCACGTTAATAGTGGTGTTCTGTCCAGCCGTCACTTGTCCGGCAGCGAAGCCGCTGGTAGTGAAAGTAACCGGGTCCGCAGTAGTGATGTGGACAGTGCCAACCGAGATCCCACCGAGCGCGTAGTTGCCATTCGCATCGGTGCGAACAAAGTTGTAAGAGAAGCCTTCCGGTCCTGTGCTGTCCAGGCTTTCTATGTTCACCGGAGCATTTGCCGCCGGAGTAACGCCGTCAGAATTGAAGACGGTGCCGCTTACGCTACCAAAGGCCGGCAATATCGGATTTAGAACAACGGTATCACCATCCGAAAGCAGGCTGCCCCTCATGGTAACGAAGAGTTCGAAATTGTCGTCAACCGCCTGCAACGTGAACCGGCCCAGTGGCACATGGCTGAACACATAGTTGCCTTCTGCGTCAGCTCGCGTGAATGCATCGCGACGCATCCCGGCATTTGCCATACCTATATCAGCAAAGGGTGATGGATTACCGGTGGAATCGTAAACCACGCCCTTGACTGTTCCGGTTGGCGGCATCGTGACATTCACTATCACGGGAACATTGATGTCTGACACCGCGCCACTGGTGACCTGGGTGAGACCAGAATTGGAGTCTTGTACCGTGAGAGTAAAGTTTCCGACCAATGGGCCGGCAACGGAATAGCTGCCGTCTGCTCCGTTGCTGTTGGCGAAGAATGAAAACACATTGCCATTCGCATCAGTTTGCGTCACGAAAACTTGCGGGAACGGTACGCCTGTGCCGTCAGTGTAAGTGATTGTACCCTTCACGACGCCGATTGGAATTGTGACGTTGACCGTGACCGTCTGTCCGAAACCAGTGAAGACTCCCGTATTCTCGCCGAATACGCTGAAGTTGGAAGGCGAGAATGCATCAACGCGGAAGCCGGCGCCGCCGGTGGTTATGTTGGAAATGAAATACGATCCGCCAGAGCTGAATGTTGAACCCAGGAAATTGCCGGTGGCCGCATCGAAGACCTCAACCGTGGTTTGCACCAGGGTCTGGCCATCTGAAGCAAAGACCTGACCGCTGACATTCCCCCTTGACGGAGCGTTGATTGTGATATTGACCGAGCCGCCATCATCGGCGGGCGTAACGACACCCACTGCGCTTCCGGCAAACTGGAAGGTGTTTGGTGCGAAGGCCTCAACCGTGAAGCTGCCTTCAGGCACGTTTGGAATGTTCACGACGCCGTTGACATCGGTAGTGCCGCCAAAGCGGAAGCAGCAGTCCTGAGCAAACTTGATGTCGACCTGGGAATTCGCGAGCGGAACATTGCCCGCCTGCTGGACAATTACATGCACTGTTGCCAGCGCCGGTATCACGGCGTTCACGGTAAGAGTTGCCCCATCACCGGGAACCACGTTGTTGTTGATCGTACGGAAATCGCCAAAACCACGCGGATCAAAGGCTTGCAAAGTAAATGGACGACCCGCAACAACCTGCGTAATTGTATAGAGACCATTTGCATCAGTTAGTGCGGAAGCAAACGGCACGTTGTTACCGAATATCTGGACCGTAGCATTTGCTGCCGCGCTTCCGTTCACAAATGTCACTCGTCCGGTAACCACGCCTGTGCCCGGCAGTATCACGGTGATCGGAACAACCTGTCCGTCACTCGCAATGGTGCCGTTTACATCGGTAAAGATGCCGTTATTGCTTGGATGGTGCCCGCGAACCGTAAACGCTCCCACCGGAACATTGGCGATGGTCATCCTACCGTTGGCATCCGTGAACCCAACAAATCTGAAGAATCCGGTCGCAGCCTCAAGGATATCGACCTGACTGTTCGCAGCAGCAGTACCGCTGGCAAAGTTCACCTGCACCTGCACTGTACCCAGACCGATCAACGCGAGGTTCTGCGTAGTGGTCTGGTCTTTTGCCACAGAGATCTGGGCCGAGGTCGGGGCTCCCGTATTCGGTTCAAACGCCTTCAGGCTAAACACACCTGTGGGAATATCAAAGAACGTGAACTGCCCGTTGGCATCGGTGCGCAAATCGCGTTCAAAGAAGCCGAATGCTGTGGATCCCTGCACACTTACTGCAACATTTGGAGCTGGAATTCCACCGGCTGTAGTAATTGTGCCGGTCACAGCCCCGGTAGGCTCGATGAAGATATCGGCATTGCTGGCCCGTCCGGCAGTTACTGCGACACTGTTCGAACCAAACAGATCGCTACCGCCCTGCGGCACTGAAGTTTCCGCCTGGAGGCTGAAGACTCCTGGTGGAACGCCGGTTAACACATAAGAACCATCTGGATTGATGTTAGTAAAGTTAAAGGAATTACCGAACAGTTCTACCGAGCCATTGTTCACTGCAACGCCGGTGTGGCGACGCACGAATCCTTGAACGACGCCAGTGTTTGTGAAGACTACATCCTGCGCGGCACTGCTCTGGCCTGGAGCAAACGCACCAGTATCGATGGGCGAAGCGATTCCCGTAAACGGATGGAACGCCTGTACGCTAAAGGCATCTATCGGCACGGGTAAGCTGCTGCCGGAGTTGTTGTACGTGGATGTGACATTGTACGTGCCGTCTGCGGCGCTAGTAACCTGCAACGTACGGGCGTAGAAGAGGTTATCGCTGTGGAAGCGTACCGTGGCGTTCGGCACGATTGTGACTCCATCACCCGCTAGAACCCTTCCAGTGACGGTGCCGTTCACCGCGGGCAAAGGCGCCAATGCGCTTACTCCGCTGGTGGGCACGGCAAAGTTCCGGATTTCAGTGATTTCATCCGGACTCAGGCCTGCCAGAGCTTCCGGTGGCAACTGGCTCAGTCGATCAGCAGATGCGGCGGCGGAGGCTCGGCTCACCTGTTGCGCGCCAAAATGCATATAGGCCACAGTGCCGCCTGCGGGAATCGTAATATTGCTCCACGTGATGGCCAGCTGTCCCGGGCTGAAGTTCGGGTTCGAAACATACGTGGCCGAGGCCGCATGATCGGCTGCTCCAACTCCGTCAAAGCTGAATGCAAGCGCTGGTATGAAGCAGCAATTCAGGAACGGATCGCCGTCCACTATGTCGCCGATGACCACCCAGCGGTCCGGGTTCGCAGGATCCGATACATCAAGAACTTTATCGCCAGAAGAACTGGCCTGGATAACCGGCGAGTTGTTAAACGGACGAACGTTGGAGGTTACGCGGAGATCAACCGTCACTGGGCTAGTGCCTGGGTTGGTGAGAATTTCGAGATAGCGGGCGAAGTATCCGTCCTGCGGCAAGAATACTTTGCGGGTCACGTTCAGGCCGGCAAGACCGCTCTGGCGGATCACGATTTCGCGTCCGTTCTGCTCGGTGGTGGCAAAGCCGGTGCCGGTAAATGGATTCGGCGTTCCTGCCGTTATTACATCAAGGTGGAAGCCACTGCGATTCGTGTTGAAATCGCCGCCATAAACCGAGTTTGTGCCATCCAGAATCGAGCCATCACTCTGGACATTAAAGAAGAAGTCACTCGCATCCCAAAGGTTCGTCGGCAGGTTGATAGCGTTGTTGAGAAGTTGGATATCGACGATAGCCACAGCCCCGTCGCCGGCAATCTGTCCTGAAGCTTCCGCCACCAACTGCTGCGCGGGAACGCTGGCAGTCACCGTAAACGAGCCGGTTGGCACGCTATTAATGGTGTATGCACCAGAGGCGTTGGATGTTGCCGAGAAGAAACCGCCAACCTGCGCGTTAGCGCTTTGCAATGTGATGTTGACGCCATTCGCCAGCGTGCCGTTAGGATTGCGAACAGTTCCCTGCACTGTTCCCAGACCCACGAACACCAAATTTGTAGTGATCACATCACCATTGCTGGCCAGACTGATGCCTGTGTTGCGGGCGCGCAGGCGGCCTGAACCGTCAAACGATTGCAATGTGTATGTGCCAAGCGGCAGAGCATCAAAGCGGAAGCTGCCATCGCTGGCAGTATTCACCTGCCGGAAGACTGGTCCAAAAATCTGCACTGAAACATTGGCAAGCGGCGTAACGCCATCTGTGTTTAATACCCTGCCCAGCACAGAGCCGGCGGGCTGAAGCTGTACGGTGGCTGTATTGGCCACTCCGGCGGTAATGGCACTGGTAAGGGATCCGCTCAACTGTGTGACCGGATCAGTTGCCGTTACAAAATACGGACCCGCAAGCACGTTGGGGAATGTGAATGTGCCATCCGATTGCGTGTTCCCCTGGAGCACCGTGCCAAACTGATTCTGCTCAAAGATGGTAATTTGCGCGTTGGTAATGAGGTTGCCCGCTGCATCTTTTACCGTGACTCTGAGACTGCCTACGCCGTTCAGAACCACGTTCACCGTCCGGACTTCGCCGTTGGCGCTCACTTGATTGTTCGTGCGTCCACGATCACCGGTCACTGGATCAGTCACGTCCACTGTGAAACTGCCGAGAGGAACAAAGTCAAACTGATAGTGGCCAAGAGCATCAGTAGTAGTGATGCCATTGCTCGCGCCAAAGAGCGAGACTTGGGCGCCCGGAACAGGAGTGGCGCCATCAAAGCGGAACACAGTCCCGTTGACCGTACCAAAAGGAACCAGTTGGATATTGAGCGTAAGAATCTGGCCGGCAAAATTGATGCTGCCTGACGACCGGCCGGCAAATCCCGTATTCGGATCGGTCACTTGCACGTTCACTGTGCCGGGCGCTACGTGATCAATGAAATAACGCCCGTCAGGACCAGCGGTGGTGTTGAACGTGCCGTTGTTCCCAATGACTGTAACCAGCGCTGCCGGAATCGGCTGGTTGCTTTGATTTGTAATCAATCCGGTTACAGTGCCGCCCGCGACGAGGGTGAGGTCCTGGCTGGCAATCACATTCGCAGCAATATTTACTTTGGCGCTGGCTGCCGTATTGGTTGCCGAATCCACGGTTTCAATGGTGACGCTCACCACTGGAACGTCCTGGAACGTGTAGGTCCCTGCTGTATCGCTGCGCACCTGGCGGCTGAGATCAGTTCCGTCAGGATTCTGTCCGTGCAGCTGTACTGACAGATTCACCACAACCTCGCCTGACGTGCGTCGAACGACGCCCGTGACGCCGCCCGTGGGGGCAAACGTGATGTCGACGTTGCTGGTCTGGTCCTGAACTACCTGAGCAGTTGCGGTGGCCGTAAGAGCCGTGCCTTCAAAATTCGGAAGCGTAGCCACCAGCGTGTAATTTCCTGGAGGCACACCGGCGAAACTATACGTTCCATCCGTGGCGATGCTGGCCGAAGCAGCCTGCGGAAGAGCGTTGCCGAAAATCCTGACACTGCCAAAGCTGACAACGTCGCCATTGTCTCGCCTGACGGTCCCGGTGACGAGTCCGCTATTGGAGAACACCACATTCTGGATAGCGGTGATCAACCCATCCGGGAAGCTGCCCAATGTTGTAGGCGAAACCAAACCGGTTTGCCGATCGGTGGCTACCAAAGTGAATGCATCCACTGGAATTGCCACGGTGCTGCCGGTCGTGCTCAGGCTTGAGTTGAATCCGAAATTGCCATTGCTGTCCGAACTGGCAAGGTAAGTTCTTCCATAGAAAACGTTATTGCTTTGGAACTGTATGCTGGCGCCCGGGATGAAAGTGACGTTGTCATCCGCCAATACCTGGCCGGTGATGGCGCCCGCAATCGAGGGCAACGGCGTTAGCGTGCTCACGCCGCCGGCAGGCACCACAAAATTCTGAATCGCCGCCAGTTCCGTGGGCGAGAGGCCAGCCAAGGCTTCCGGCGGCAGTTGATCGAGCCGCTGGGCTGAAGCCAATGCCGCAGTCCTGCTGGTCTGCTGCGATGCGAAATGCATGAAGACGATTTCGCCGCCCGGCGGGACCGTTATGCTCTTCCACGTCTCCGTGAGTTGGCCAAAGTTGTTGGTGAAATCGATGTTGTACTGAGCATCCGAAACTACAAGCGGCGCATTTGGCCCATCAAAAACGTGGGCCGAGGCCGGAAGGTTCGTGGATGAAGTGAATGGATCTCCATCTTCGTCGTCATCCACTGCCACCCAGTGATC
>JASLFF010000354.1 GCA_030150795.1 Terriglobales bacterium
CAGCGCGATGCTGTCACTCTCTACTTCACCTCGCCGCCGCAAATACCAGCGGGATGGGAGATCGTGCGAGCCGTGGAATTGCACCAGATGGTTCAGGAAACTGAAGCGCTTCCGCCGTCCGCACAGGCCAGCCCTACACATGAGGTTATCGAACTCACTCCCGCTGACGTGCCTGAAATGAGCGTGCTCTACACGGCCACGCGTCCCGGCCGCACGCTCTGCCCGCGCATTCAAAAGCTGGGACAATTTCTCGGCATCCGCGAAGACGGCAAGCTCGTTGCGATGGGCGGTCTGCGCCTGCATCTCCCCGGATATCGCGAGATCACTACCGTGGCCACGCTGCCAAGCCATGAAGGCCGCGGCTATGCGACGGCCATCGTCCGAGCGTTGATCGACCGAATTCGCTTGCGCGGAGACCGGCCATTTCTCACCGTCCGCAATGACAACTCACGCGCCATCGAAATTTACCACCGCCTGGGATTCAAAGAACGTACGCTGCTGTACTCGCGGACCATCCGTCGCGCACAGTAGGGTCCGTAGTTTGAAATAGGAAAAACAATTCCCTGACCCACATTAAGTTCGTCATCCCGAACCCCGTGAGCGAAGGCGCGCTGTCATCAGCGCCTGAGTAGGGGTGAGGGACCTTATGTTTTAGTAAGATTGTCTTCCACTTCAATCGCTCAAAAAGATTGGGAGAAACCAATGCGACTACTAAGTTTTGCTGCGATGTTAATGGCCGTCATCTTTGCTGGCTCCAATCTTCATGCAAGCTCCGCACAGTCCAATGCCACACTACCCAACTCGGCTCAGGCCAAATCCGCGCAAACAACGTCCACACCGGTCGCCACTGAAGATCCCACAAAAAAGCTCGGTGCTTTTGTGGGCAAGTGGAAAACGGAAGGCGCTTTTATCAACGGTCCAAAAACTTCCACCAGTCTGGAGTGCCGCTGGTCGCCGCAAGGCTCGTATCTGGTCTGCGACCAACTGGTCCACATGGGCGCCGCTGGTGACCATCGCCAGTTTACCGTGTACTCATACAACAGCAAGGCCGGCAACTACTCATTCACCACGCTTGCCGATCCCGGCGCCAAGCCAACGACTGGCGGAATCACCATCAAAGGCAATCTCTGGACTTATGATGATTCCAGCTTTGAGTCCAATGGCAAGAAAACGCTGGTTCGCGTCACGAATGAATTTACTGATGCAAAGACAGAAGTCTTTAAAGTTGTAACGTCAGAAGATGACGGCGCAACCTGGAAGCCGATGCTTCAGGGCGTGGCTCGAAAGGTGGGAGACTGAGCTGTCCAAAGCCAATGCCGGGAATCACAGAAAAAGAACTGCTGCAATTCCTGAAAGCGATTGAAGAGGGAACAATCTCCCTGCATCCTGAATCCAATCCGCAGGACATCTATGCGGGCAATGTGACCTATACAGCAACCAACGGCTGGCGGATTACGATCTTCAACGACTGCAATGAATGGGACTATGTTGATAAGGTAATAACTGCTGATGGCCGATCCGTAGATTTTGATTCCATTGAGAATGACATGCCCATAGCCCGCGAGTACCTGCCTGCCGACGAAATAGCATGGCAGAGGTATGGCATCCCGGGTTACTGCCACTTTCGGTGCATTCACTGTGGCGCAGATCTTGCAGATTACAATCTCAGAAAGATGCCGTTTCTATGCGGGCCCTGCAAGACGCTATCGTGACGCAGGGAATGTGCCGGCTTGTACAGGTGCAATTTACCGCACTGCAATTATTCGTAGCGCAGCGCTTCAATTGGGTCCAAACGCGAAGCCTTGATGGCCGGCAGCATGCCGCTGATGAGTCCCACCACAATCAAAATTCCCGTGGAAACCAGCAGGTGTATGGGCGAAATCGCCAGATGGATGTCCCCCGCATCGGCGTTCTTGGCCATCACGCTATAAACGGGTATCGACCCGATGATCCATGAGATCACGTAAGCCACCGCCACGCCCAGCAGGCCGCCGGCAAAAGTGATGGCCATGGCTTCAGCCAGGAATTGCGTCAGTATGTCGCGCCGCCGCGCGCCCAGCGCTTTCTCCACGCCAATTTCGCGCGTGCGCTGCGTCACGGAAACCAGCATGATATTCATCAGTCCCACGCCGCCAATCCCCAGCGTAAGCGTGCCGATAATCGTCAGCAAAACCTGCAATGCCATGGTAATGATCTGCCAGTTGTTCAGATTCTTCATGGTGTTCCAGATAAACACCGCTCGCGGGTCTTTGCCGTTGAAGCCATGGAACGAGCCCAGCACGGTGCGAATATTGCCTTCGACCTTGTCATATTCCATGCCGTCATAGTCCAGCCAGATTCCATCCAGGTAGCGCGTGTCGCGGATGTCGCCCATGGTGGAAAAAGGAATGTACACAATTGCGTTTACGTTGTCGTTCCCTTCTTCCTGCATCTTGGGTTCAAGCACGCCGATCACTTCAAAGCTGATGCCCGCTATACGCACGCTCTCACCCAGCGCGGGCTCGCCGGAAAAAAGCTTGTCTTTGGCGTCCGATCCCAGCACGGCCACGCGGGAACGCTGCATCTCGTCTGCATCGTTATAGAAGCGACCTTCCTCCACTTTGAGCGCGCGCACCGGCACAATGGCCGGCGTAAATCCGCCTACGTTGAATTTTTGCGTGCGATTTTCATGCTGCACATTGGTGTCAAATGAGGCTTCCGGAGTGATATGCCGCACCACCGGAATTTGCTCCTGCAAGTGCTGCACATCGTCAATGGTGAAGCGCACCTGCACGCCTGCCTTTTGGCCGCCCGCCTGCAAAGAAGTCCGTCCGGGAAAGACTCCCATCATCTGCATGCCGAAGTTGGAGAAGATCGCGGTAATCGCACGGCCAAACCCTGCACCATACGCCAGCAGGATTACCACAGTGGCAATGCCCCACGCCATGCCAAGCATCGTGAGCGCTGTGCGCCGGCGGTTGTGCTTGATGGATGAATATGCCTGCCCCAATAAATCGTGGACCATCTGCCTATTCCCTTCTCAGCGCTTCCACCGGCTGCAACAGTGAAGCTTTCCGCGCCGGATAAAGTCCGGCAATAATGCCCGCGATCGATAATGATCCCACGGCCACCGCCGCTGACGCCGGAACAATATGCGGTAAGTCAAAGCCTGGAGGCGTTGGCAGCTTGGCCAATATGGCCATTACGCCGGCCGTGATCGCAATGCCTGTGCCTCCGCTCAGCGCGGTAAGAAACGCGCCTTCCAGAAAAAACTGCATCAGAATCCGCCGGTTTGTCGCACCCAACGCTTTCATCAAGCCGATTTCCTGCGTGCGCTCAGTCACCGACACCAGCATGATGTTCACGATCCCAATCGCGCCCAGCACCAGCGTGACCATGCCAACGCCGCCCAGGAAAATATCCATGCCGTCAAAAATCTTGCCCACCGTGTCCTGCGTCTGCACCGTGTCCCATCCCTGAAAAGCGTCTTTATTGCTGGGATCAAAGCCGTGATTGCGCGCAATGATCTTGTGTACCTGTTCCACTGCGTCCACATGCTTGTCTCGGCTCACAGGCTTCAAGATCAGGTTGCCGATGTCATCCGGCGTGTGCTCATTCTTCATCGGGAAATACTGGTGCATCGTTGTAAAAGGAATATAGACGCGCACGTTGTTCAGGTTATTTTCCTGCCGCCCGATGTTGGCCAGCACGCCAATCACCTCAAAGCGAATCCCGTTCAGCAGAATGGTGCTGCCAATGGCCGGCCTGCCCGGAAACAAATTGCGCATCATCTGGAAGCCCAGCACGCACACCTGGCGCTTCTGCTCTTCGTCGGACTCATTCAGCCAGCGCCCTTCACCCTGCGGCAAAAAGCGGATGTGATTGAAATTCGGCTTGCTTCCGCTTACAAATCCGCTGGCAGTGGCAAAATCGCTGACCGCACGAATGTCGCTGCGACCCACCACCGGCGCCACCTCGGCCACCAGTGTGGCTTCATTCTTGATGTCCAGGTAGTCCTGGTAGGTCAGGTAATAGCTGCGTTGGTCCTGCGTCTGGCCCGCGACCACCGGAATCTGACCGCCCCAGACAAAGATCACGTCCTCGCCGATGGTCGCCATATTCTTGCGCTGCCCTGAGCGAAAACCTTCACCTACGCCCACCAGAAACAGCAGCGATCCAACGCCCCAGGCAATGCCGAACATGGTGAGAAATGAACGCAGCTTATGCGCCCACAGAATGCTCAATACCTGCCCGATCGTGTCCAACGCCATTCTCATTTGCGGATTTGCCTAATCATTTCTATTGCTAACCAGTAATACGGCTGGAAAGCCACTGTGGTTCCAAGGTTTTAGACGGCCAAAAGGGAAAATTATCCCCCAGCTAAGCTGGTTACTTTTTGCCCTGTCTGGAGAACGCTCGTCCGAGCTATCTTTGCGGAAGGCCTTGCTGATAGTGCTCGATAATGTTGCGGATCGCCACCGCGTCTGCCTTGCTGTGGCCGTGGCTCAGGATAGGATTGCTGCCGCCCGTGGAATCAATGCGGATATCCGACCAGAGCATTCCTGTGCTGATCAAAACCGACGCGACTTTGGTAATGGGAATGCTTTCCTCAGAACTGCCAAAGAATCTCGGTTTGATCCGCAGCACGCGCTCAGGACCTACTTCAATGCGGGTGGGAAAGAAAAAATTGCCGCGGGTCCAGCGGCTGGCCTTGAAAACCCTGCTTGAGGTGGATGTAAGAGGCGCGGTCGACATGCCTTTATTTTATCGCGGACGGCTCGCAATAACGGTCTCAATGCGCCTTTGCCGGATTGTTGGCTTCGGCTTCCTGCAATGCTTTCTTCTTGCGCCGGCTCAGAATAAATGGACGGCGTCTGCGCCGCTCCACTCGCTTGTCAATCTTCTTCCAGAAGCCCCAGAAGTAATCCACGGCCGAAATCAGCGACACGGCCACCATAAACCATATGGCCATACGGGCCACCAGGTCGACATCTAAAACAAACGAAAACACCCGCAGGTTGAAATACCACGTGTCCCAGCGCAGGGCCAGGATGGTAGCCACCACGGAAACGATTTGCACCACCATTTTGAGCTTGCCCAGCTCGCTGGCCTCAATGGTAAAGCCCTCAGCCGATGCAATCGATCGCAGGCCGCTGATCAGGAATTCCCGCCCAATGATGAGCACTACCACCCAAATGTTCACGATGTCCGGGCTCAGGCGCAGCAGGGTGATATAGCAGGCGGCGATCATCAGCTTGTCCGCAAGCGGGTCCAGCAGCATGCCCATGGTGGTGATCTGGCCGCGACGGCGCGCCAGGTAGCCATCCAGGCCGTCAGTAATGCTAGCCAAGATGAAGATGCCGGAGGCCAGCACAACGCGCAGGGTTTCTTCTTTGGCGCTCTTCCCGCTGAAGTAAGGCGTAGTAAGCACCCATATAATCAGTGGGATAGCGGCAATCCGCGAGAGCGTTATGTAATTCGGCAGGTTCACAGAAGGAAACGGAGCAGCCGGGGCATTTCGGCTGCCCTGATTATCCTTGGATTTGGCTCCAAGCGCAAACTTTAACTTTTGCGGCAGAATCCTCTAATTCAGGCTATTTCCTGCCGCTCACCGTGTTCAGGCAGCGCGTATATAGCTCCAGCAGGTGGCTGGCATAATCCTCTGATTTGTTCTCCACTCCGCCGTGGAACCCCGCCCCAGAGGCTACGGTCTTTCCAAAGTTGGTGGTGGCTGCTATAAACTTCATCAAGTCCAGGGCAATATCCTCATTGCGGCGCGCGCCGACAATTCCTGCTAGCGGGTCCATGAATCCTCCAAAGATGAATGCAAATATCTATTGTAACGGGCGGGGCGCGTGGCCGTCAGCACTCAGCGAAAGGCCTTTCACCGCAAAGGTCGCAGAGGACGCAAAGGGAGATTGGAACTTCAGTTTTTTACTTCCTTGATGGTTTGGCGTCCTTTACGGTAATGCAGGCTGCGGATCTCGGCTGCTACGATCACAAAGAACGTGCAGGAAAATCAAACCATTTATTCCTTTGCGACCTTCGCGTCCTTTGCGGTAAAACCAGTTCGGCTGAATGCTGACTATTGATTGCTGACTGCTATTCATATGCCAGCGCGTCAATCGGGTCCTTCTGCGCCGCTTTGAAAGCGGGATAAATGGCCCCCAGCATCGCTCCGCCAACTGCGATCAACGCAGCGTAAATCGCCCATTTCCAGGTTATCGGCTGCACGCGCAACGTTGGGAATTGGTGCACCAGGCCAACTTGGCCAATCGTACTGATCAGGTAGCCTACAAGAATTCCTGATACCGCCAGCAGCAACGTTTCCCGCAGGATTACCCGAACCACGTACGACTTGGACGCGCCCAGCGATTTCAATATTCCGATCTCGCGCGTCCGCTCCATTACCGCCGTGTACATTGACTGGAAGATCACGATGAAGCCGATAATCACGGCAATTCCAATTACGATTTTGATAAACAAATTCAACCCTGGAATCTTGTCCGCCGAAGTTGCGGCCAGCCATTGGCTGGTGGAAAGAATGTTGTAGCTCTCCATGCCGGGAATGCTCTTGAGTTGCTCCACCACGGTATCGGCATTGAGCGGATCGTCGATCTTTACATAAAACATTGAGGCTTTATTCTGCGCTCCAATCAGGTCCTGCATGGTGGTAATGGGGATGAATCGGCGCGCGCCGCGTCCATGCGGAACAATGCCGCAAACTTTGAACGCATGATTCAGCACGGTGACCGTGTCTCCCACATGCACTTTATTGCCTGTGGCAAAAAGATCGTCCACAATCATGTCATCCGGTCCGGCAAATGGCCCGCCTTTCAGATATCGCATTGGACCGCCCAGAGCTTGAAACGAATCCAGATCAACGCCGTAGATGATCTCGATATTCGTTGTTGAAGTCACCTGTAAGACCACCGGCGAGACTCCCACCACGTGCGGCTGCTTGCGCAAAATAGCGGCCACCCGCATTGGCACCGGCGCGCCGCCGAATGCAGCCAAGTTGGATGATCCCGGAGGACGCACCGTAAGGTCCGCGCCAATCCCCACCTGACGCGACTTGTTGTCATCCAGAATTCCCAGCGCCAATCCCACAATCATCAGGATCAGCGTAACTTCCACGGCCACGGCAAAAATCGAAATAATAGACCGGATAGGGCGGTGGACCAGGTTGGCCACAATCATTTTGTTCATAAAATTTAAAACCGTGACACTGAACGCTGCTCTCCCATCGCCAAATCCATTTATTGCGGTGGCTTCTTCGTCTCTCCTTCAGGAATGGCCGAGGCGGAGGACTTATTGTCCAGATTGATCAGTTGCGATCCCGGCGGCTGCGTCAGCACAAATTGTTCATCGGTAAGAGGCACATTCACCTCGAGCTTAACCATGGAAATGGTGATGCCATAGCCCTCGATGGGCCGCTGAATAGAGACGATTGCTGGTAACGAGATTCCCGAGTACTCGGTAAAATTCTCATACCGCACAAACGTCACCAACCTGCCTTGCCGGTCATAAATTGATTGCTCATGCGGCAGCAGATCGGTCCGGCTAAACACAATCCGGCGCGAAAGATAGTAACCGGCGCTGTCTTTATCGATCACCACCAGCGTGTACGCCAACTGCTCCACATCTTTGTGGTTCTTGGGATCCTTCACAACTTCCGTTGTGTTTTCCAGCACGGCAATCTCTTTGCCTTCTTCTATCGGCTTTAGCAGCAACGCGTCAGAAATATGTTGCGGCCTCAAATTCTCCAGCGGCTGCGGTGAAGGTTTTACCGGCTGCTGGTTTGAGCCCACATAAAATTTGCTTTTAATGGGCGATGCCAGCTCAAAATTCTTCCCGTTGCTGACCATGTCCGCCATCACGTTGTGCACGACCGGAACGTAAATGCGCATGCGCAACATCTCCGGCTTGCGCACCAGAATCAGCCCGGGAACCTGCGTATAATCTTTGACCCGGTTCTTCTTCTCTTCCAGCACGGAGCTGTCAATATCGACGGTGGCCTTCATCGTCTTCAGCTTTTCCGCATTTGTATTGATGCTTTCCACCAACTGGTCAAGCGTGGCATCTTTGAGCGTAGCCGTGCTGGTGCGCATTTTTACCGGATGTGACGAGCGGAACCCACAGCCACTAACGACCGATAAAAGAGCAATTAAGAATATGAGAGTAGTTTTACGCAAATGAAAGTGCATCCATCCCGTCTGACACTCGTAAATTGGATGCACTTAGTATAACGGACGACGCAGCTTACGGAATCCGGGCAAGCCACGGCAAACAATGACATTTTGCGTCATT
>JASLFF010000250.1 GCA_030150795.1 Terriglobales bacterium
TTGCCGTTCCTAGATTAGATGCCGAATTCGTATCCGGCGGGTCTGGAAATCTCAGCCCGCGCTCGAGTTGAGCCGGACTCCATTGATGAAGCTAAAAGCGCTTTAGCATTAACGTAAACTTTTCCCACTCGTCATCCCGACGACCGTCAGCGAGCGCGCGCCGTCATCAGCGCGCGAGTAGGAAGGAGGGACCTTGTGTTTCTTTGGGATGGCCTACGGTATTCATGGAGTCGCTGTAGCTGTTTGGATCGTAGAGACGCGGCGAGGCCGGTTTGCGCGCCCCGCCGCCCGCATCAGGCGCTCGACGATGAAAGCCAGGACTTTCCATCTAGAGCGTTTGGAGCGAAGCGACCTGAAAGAGGACAACGAAAAAACGCCGCCCTCTTCAGGCGGCGTCGATTTTATTTGTGAACCAGGTTACTGATTCATCGCAGACCGGCTTGCTCCGGGCGTTACAGTAATCGGTCCCTGCAACTGGAAGGCAATCACCGCCTCCGGCTTCAGGAGGATCTGCTGGCCCTTGGTAGCTGCGGAAACGCCTGTTCCCGCGCCCGCGCCTGCTGCTGCGCCAATGGCCGCGCCTTTGCCGCCGCCAAAGATTCCGCCCAGAACTGCGCCCACGGCTGCGCCGCCGCCCACCTTCGCCGCCGTTGACTTGCCACGGCCATTGCCGGACTTCGTCCACTGGCTGGTCTGCAGGCTGTAGGTTTTGCCGCTCATCGTAAGCTTGGTAAGTTCAAGCGTCAGCACGGACTGTCCTGCGAACCGCCCGGCCGACTTCACTTCCACCACGCGGCCTTCAACATCCGCCGTCGTGGGAATGACTGTCTCTTCGCCAACTGTTACCGGCGCTGAGATCGATCCGTGAAACACATCGCCTACCTGCGCTTTTTCTGAATCCACTTCATCATTCAGGCGCACGCTGATCTGCGTTCCAGATGGGACCGTAATTTTCTGCGGCGGTGGCGCCGGTGTTGGGGCCGCCGGAGCAGTCGATTGTGACGAGTCATAGCTGCTGGTACCGTTTCCGCTGCCGGTACTTCCGCTGCTGCTTTCTGCCGGAACTGTGGTGCGCAATCCGGTATCGCCGCTATTGCCGGCGGATTTGCTGGAAGTAGAATGCGAACTGCGATAGCGCGTGCTGGGCGAAGGACGCCGTTCGTCCCTGACCGGCGGCACAGGAGTATTGTCCGCCTGCTCTTGCGGCTGCGCCGTCTGGTTCGCCGCTGAAGCCGGCGCCACTTCCAGATTGTTCACAACAGTTTTCACGCCTTCAATCTGCGCCGCATCGTTTGCTGCTGCGTTGCGCGCGGCATCGCTGGCCACGGTTCCCGTGAGCGTCACCACCCCATTATTCGCGTTGATGTTGAGTTGCTTGTCGGGGATACTGCTGTCCCCGTTGATCTTGTTCTGCACATCAGAGGCGACCTGCGCGTCTGTGCGACTACCCACGCGCGAGCAGCTTGCTGCCAGCAGCGCCATGGCAAGCAGCACCACAGAAAGATTTCTCTTCATGACCATAAACTCCCTCTTAAGTTTTGGGCGTATATCCAGTTAGATGCAGAGCAGCTGAATTCGACTGTACTGCAGTGTAAAATTTTGTAAATCAATCACTTACGGTGTACGCCAGAGCAGATTTTCACTCGGCCAGAGGGTACATATCTGCTGCTTCTATTTTAACCCCGCGCAGGGCGCAGAGTCGCTGAATTTGAGCCCTAGGGGTGCCCGGTAAATCAGCTTAATTCTTTACTACGCCCGCACCCTGCAAAACCTTGCGGGCTGAGGCCAAATATACGCTTCATCGGCTCAATATCGCACGTGGATCCCTCTTTCAACATGCACAACTGGTCCACGGTTACCGGAGGATTTTTCAGCAGTCTTTGCGCGACCGTGGCGCCCGCCATCATCAGCAGCATGGGAATATGCACCGCCGGTTTGCGCACACCGGCACACCGCGCGATCTCCGCCAGCACTTCATTCAACGTCAACTCGTCAGCCCCACCCAGATCGACTGTCTGGTTCGTTGCGGCTTCATAGGTCAACGCCCGCGCAAAGCAGGTCGTCACGTCTTCAACCGCAATTGGCCGGAATTTTGGCGTCCCATCGCCCGGCACAGGACGAAACAGGGGAGCAGACCGCATCGTCGCCATCATCTGCGTCACAAACCCGTCGCCTTCGCCAAAGATCAGTGATGGCCGCACGATGCAGAACGGTATCCCGCTCTGCCGGACTTCTTCTTCGCCCTTCCACTTGGTGGTTTGGTAAGGGGCAACGCCATCGGCACGCACGCCCAGCGCCGACATGTGCACAAATCGTTTGACGCCCGCCCGCTTCGCCGCTTCCACCACATTGCGCGTCCCCAGATGATGCACGCGCTCAAAAGTATTCGTTCCCTTCTCCACAATAATGCCCACCAGATGGATCACCCCATCGCAACCCTGCATGCCCTGGTACAGTCCAGCGCCTTCGACCACCTCGCCGGGAACCAATTCAACTGCAGCTTGCGATAGTCCGCTGGCATCCCGCGGATCGCGCACCAGCGCCCGCACGGTGTGGCCCTCGGCCAGCAATCGCTGGAGCGTATACCGTCCGACAAAGCCGGTAGCGCCGGTGAGGAAGACCTTCATGGTAACAGGCAGCGGCAGATCATACTTCTAGCTGTCCTCACTGTGAACCTGTCATATAATATCTAAATATGCGGGAAGATGAGCAGAAGCAAGGGGAGCGCGGCATATACAGCGCTTGGTCCACCATAAAACGGGAGCAAGGCATATGGCGACATAGCGTTTGGTCTATCATAATCGGTATAGTTACCACTCTGATCTCTTCGATAGGGTCGCTAAAGAAGAGCACTCCTCTTGATCTCTGGTTAATTGTTGCCATGGGTTTGGGAGTTGTCTTGATGTTGGTAATCTTCACCTTTCTCGTCACGAGAGAACCCTCAAAGGTTTTGCGGTTAAGACGAACGCTGACAACTGTCTATTTGAGCCGACTCGCAGATTCGATACAAGGGAGCAATGCAACAGGCAAGGGTTAATGGCTGAAGAACGCAAGACCCCAAACACCATCGTTTCGCAGGCTACTAAGCAAGCCGAATCTGCATTGGCTGGCACAGACCCAGAACCATTTTCTCCAAAAGCATTCGAAGCACTTAAGCAAACCATTGGCTGGTTTATTGCCGAGTTGGTAGATCAGTCGGTCAGAGTCTCAAAACGTCAGCGCGCAGATAACGTAGCCGAATCGCACGTCGCAACTGCGGCCCAGTACCTCGTCGGAGATGCACCAGGGCGGATTTTCCGGCATCTTGGAACCATCGGCGGTGTATTGCTTGGGGCAGCCCTCTCCAATCTCTTGTCCATGATCACCACCAAGGTTCTCACTGCACTTTCCGTCGGAATAACCGTTGCCTTAGCCGTGATTGGAGCTTTCTTGGTGGCCCTTCACATTGCCCGTGACTAAAAGCACCCTACCGGCCTAACACCCGCTCAATAAACGGCTCCACATCCTTGCTTCTAACCTCAATCGGAATCTGGTGACCATACTCCGGATAGACAATTGCCCTCGCATGTCCGCCATGAGCTTTGATAATCTCCGCCAGCCGCCGCGCCTGCTCGGGATCGGTGCGGTCATCCCTGGCGCCGTTCAGAATCAGTGCTTCGGCTTTGATGTCCTGAGCAGAATAAAGCAGTGACCTCTCCTTCAGTGCGTCAGCGGTGCCGCCGGCTTCAGCCTTCATTGAATCCACAATGGAAACCGCCATGGCTGATTTGGCGTGGCTTGCATACGCCGGCAAATCATACAAGCCGGAGATCAAAACAATCCCACGGATCGAAGGATCGTGAGCAGCAACCATGCCTGCCGCCGACGCACCGCGGCTCACGCCCTGAATCAAGACTCTGTTGTCCTTGACATATCCGTCCGCGTGAAGTTTCGCAATCACCGCTGCGACCGCATGCTGGGTAAATGGCCCGCAAAAATCTGCCGCTCCTGTCGAATTGCCGTATCCCGGCTGAGAAATCGCCACCGCCAGATATCCACGGCCGGCGAACTCATCCAGCACGCCCCATTTCACAAAATCTTTTCCGCCCGCCCTTGGCCGTTCCTGGTGACCATGCAGCAAAATGATCGTGGGCCACGGTCCGTCACCCTTCGGCTTTTCCAGAAAGTATTCCACCTTCTTCGCAGGATCATCGGGATGAGGAATCAAGAGCGCCTGGGCCCCGGCGATCTTGTGCCCGGAACAGGCAATCAATCCAATCAGTATCAGCAACAAAGCTTTTTTCATAAACTCACTGGCAGCAGGACGACAGTTTACTCTTCTGAACTCCTCATACAATCCCTATCGCCTTTTGGATGTATCCGAGAGTAGGACGAAATCGGGTGGATCGATCTTAATGAGCGAGTGAAAGCTGCGAAAGTCGTACCGCCTGCAAAAAATAACCGCCTTTAGCTCTTGATCTGGTAAAAAGGACTCGATGGTCCTTGCCTGGGAGCCAATCGCCGATCTGCCGCAAGACTGGGGTTCTCTTACTGACGGAGAACTCGGGCCGCTGCTCCAGTTCTGGAATGACCAGCGCGCCGATCTGGAGCAAAGCGGTGCCCTGGCTGAGTTCAATAAGCGCTTAGGCCGTGAATGGTCGATTGAGACCGGCCAGATCGAGGGTGTCTACAATCTCGACCGCGGGCTCACGGAAACATTGATTGAACGCGGAATCGATTCCGATCTTATTCCCAATCAACCCGGCCAGAAACCTCCCGAAATTATTGCTGCCATCATCCAGGACCATGCCGACGTGTTGGAAGGCTTGTTCGAATTTGTAAAAGGTGATCGGCCCATCTCGAAAAGTTATATCCATCAAATGCACGCGGCACTGTTACGGCACCAGAATACGACAGCAGTGAGGGACCAGTTCGGGAACCTTTTCGAGGCAACGCTGGTCAAAGGCAAATACAAAGAGCGTCCCAACAATCCCAAAAAGCCTGATGGCAGCATGCATCATTACTGCCCGCCCGAGCAGGTGGACTCCGAAATGGAAAGACTTTTGTCACTCCATGCAGAGCACGAGAAAAAAGGTGTGCCAGTAGAGATCGAAGCAGCCTGGCTGCACCATCGCTTCACGCAGATTCATCCTTATCAGGATGGCAATGGGCGAGTTGCGAGGGCGCTGGCGAGTTTGTTGTTTATTAGAGCGGGCTGGTTCCCGGTGGTCGTAACGAGAGAGGATCGAGGACGATATATTGATGCGCTTGAAGCCGGGGATGGTGGCGATCTCCGTTCGCTGATTTTTTTCTTCAGTGACGTGCAGAAACGTGCCTTGTTCCAAGCC
>JASLFF010000370.1 GCA_030150795.1 Terriglobales bacterium
TTACAGCCGTGAACGAATTGAATCCAAGGAAGCGAGAGAGACTTGGCTTGAACCAGACCTGAAGGAGTTGTGAATCAGGAAAGAGCAGATTTACTTTGCTACAGCTACAGACGTTGAGTCGTCGCCGGTAAAGCTGGAACCATTGTTCTTTGACGCCACTTTCACTCCGCTCAGGCTGTTCACGTATTTGAAAACACCTTTATAGAGCGAGTCGGCGATGCGCTGGCGATACTCGTTGGTCTTGAGCTTTTTAGCATCATCAGGATTGCTGACAAAAGAAATTTCCGCCAGGATGGACGGCATATTTGCGCCGATCAGCACCACGAAAGGCGCTTTCTTCACTCCGCGATTGCGCAGGCTGAGCGCCAAGAGTCCCAACCTGCGCAATCGCGGCGTGAAGAAAGCGCCGTTTGTCGTGCTCATCGGCGCGAATATGCCTTCCATCCTGGCGGAAATTTCTTTTGTCAGCAATCCTGATGATGCCAAGAAGCTGAAGACCAACGAATATCGCCAGCGCATCGCCGACTCGCTCTATAAAGGTGTTTTCAAATACGTGAACAGCCTGAGCGGAGTCAAAGTGGCATCAAAGAACAATGGTTCCAGCTTTACTGGCGACGAAGCAACGTCTGTAGCGGCAGCGAAATAGATCTGCCCTTCCGATTCATAGCTCCTTTAGGTCGGGCTTCAGCCATGTCTCTCTCGCTTCTTTTGAATCAATTCGCTCACGGCTGTAATATTCGAATGCCAGATTCTTATCACCGAGCCGCTGCTGAATGCTTCTCACCGAATCCCGCAGACATAGGTTGCGGTCCAGCCGTTGATCGACTTGCAGCAGCCAAAACCGCGTCAACGTCTCGTGATAGAGCCCAGTGACCTTATGATGTGCGGCAAAACGCTTCAGACTGGCGCGCATGCGGCCCATGGCCGTCTCAAGATCAGACGCGTACAAGTAGACCACTGCAACCGTGAGATGGTCGCGATGATGGAACTCTTCCTTCCCCAGCAGGCAGCGCTCAAGGCGGTCGACCAGAGTAAGGATCTCGGCATCGGTCATTTTTTTACTCCAAAGAAAAACGCCCGCCGGCAATTAGAACCGACGGGCGTGATTCGTGTTCATTTCCAGAGTAGCTGAGAAGGCAGCGCAGATCAAGTATGCAGTGTTGCAATTACGCAATCATCTGATTCGCAGCCGGCACCGTTTGTCCACGACGTTCACCTGACCAAAATCGGAGCTGCTGCACGCCATGTGCTGCTCACGATTCCGGCCCGCGTATATACAACCAGCCACACGTTGCGACAATCCTGAATAGAAAGCCTGGACACGGCTGGATTCCCCGCCAGCAGCCGGCTCTTTTTCGAAAGGATAGCCTCATGAAAGACCACCCACTCCGTCCACTCTTCCGTGCAACCTATGTGTTAATTGCCTTGGGCTGGCTGAGTATCTCTGCCTCTGCCCAGCAGAACTTTTTTTCTGGATGCGGCGACGTCAAAGTAACAAGCGTGTCCCATGAAGACACGGTAGTGATGCCTCTCCATATTCATGCAGAGACCACCTGCAGCAAGGTGACCGATCTGCAATTGTGGGTGGATAGCTCGCAGGTATATCACATTGGCGCGCTCACACTAGATTTTGACCTTACCAGCCTGGCGGTCGGAAGCCATCGCGTGGTGGTCCAGGGTGTAGATGGCACAAACGCCGTCCAGATCAAGAGCCAGGCGCTCACCATCAACGTTGCGCAACCTGCCACGGGAATGACTGCTGTGGTAAACGTCTGGAATCCTACAGGATGCCCGGCGGCGAACAGTTGCAGTTATGCGGAGAACGTTCCCTCCACGTTTTATGTTGATGCCAAAGCGTATTCCAACCAGCCCAATATCCATGACGTCCAGGTCTGGCTGGATGGCGTAAAGAAAGATGAAAATATTTCTTCTACTCCTGTAAGCGCCGCGACCTTCCATAGCACAATAGCGCTGCAAGCTGCGGCCGGCAACCATCGCCTGGTTGTGCAGGCAACGGATACGGCGGCCGCCGTGGTCGGACAAACCGTGACGTACTTCAACGTAACCAGCAGTAATTTGGGATCAGTCATGA
Source organism: Terriglobales bacterium (assembly GCA_030150795.1). The sequence goes on from JASLFF010000370.1 coordinate 2,093, forward strand.
ACATGGAAGGCATCAGTACTAATCCAGCTCTGAACCTATGGTTAACTTGTTCGCAAAGCTCCGGCGATCCCTGTTTTTCCAGTACTTATCCCACCACGTTCACTCAGGGCACCCGAACTGGAGTGCAGTTTTATTCGGACAGCGGAGCGTGGGAGACCGCGCAACGTCATTACCAGTGGCCAAACGGCTCAGCCTCCGCTCCGCCAACGTTCAATCCCAATCCATCCAAGGCATATAGCTTTCCCTTCAAGTACGTGAAATATGAATTCGATCTTTACGTTCCCACAGGAGCCACCACTGCGATCAACAATCTTGAATGGGAAGTGCAGCAGCGGCTGCCCGATGTCGCGGGCAGCACCAGCTACGTACGCAACATGGCCTTTGAGGACAATTATGATCCCAGCGGAACTAAAGAATGGCGCGCGTACGATTTCTATGCCAAGGCGGTGACCAATGACACGGTTACGACGCGGTGGCAATCGGTGGGCGTACCCAATCTCAAGTTTACTGAAAACCAGTGGTATCACGTGGTGCTCGAGTCTCACCTCGACGAGAGCGTATCCGGCGTGATCCTGGTGCGGCATGATGCAATCTCGGCTTATCCGGTCGGCGGAGCGGCGACACGGCAGGGCTCGAACTATCACAACTCCCATATCGTGCCAACCACGACCTCAGACGATGAAACCACGAATGCAATCCAGCTCGGCAATAACGGCTCCGGCGCGACCTGGAGCGTGTTAATCGACAACCTGCAGGTAACGTACACATGGTGATCAACCTACGTAAGTGGCAGACGCGGGGCATCTCTGGATCCGTCGATCTGTCAATACGGAAAGGAAGATTGCCCCCTTTTAAATCAGCGGCGCCGAAACCAGCGGATGTGGAAGCGTGTCTTGCGATGGTGCACCATCGAATGGCCGCGTTCCACGTGAGCAAGGTTGCGACGCGGAATTAATCCGGGCGTTTCTCCGCTTCGTCTCGCGGTCCATAACCGGGCTTCTACGAACGAAATGAGGCCAGGTGAATTGTCGGTTGCCGGAAACTAGTCCACTATCCGTCTGCCCTTAGTTAAAAGTGCCCTAAATCTTTTCTGTTTGCCGCCATTGCTTGACTTCGTCGTCGACAGAAAATACTTGTGTCGGATTCTGGCTGAATCGGTCTTCCAGCGCTTGCGCCATCTTTTCCAGCGGAACTTCTTCATAGCTTCCGCCCTGAATAAATCCGTTAACGAATCGTCCGGCAAACTCTTTGAGCTCCATCTGCGAGAACTGCACGACATGGACGAGTTCATGAAAAAGCAATGCATCCGTGAATTCCTGATGGGAGACGATTACGTCCACAAAAGTGATTGCGGTCATGGCGGCGAAGTCCGGCAAGTTTAGGATGCCCATCATCTTGGCCATGGCGTACATGGAAGGATTCGACACGCGTGCGCCGCACAAGACGCAGAGCCGCGCTGAATCGAGCACTGCGGATGAGAAAAACGGCTGCATCGTACTGCGCTGGGTATCTGTCAGCGGCACAGCCTGCGGCGCATACTTTTTGCGACTGTCAGAAATATAGCTCTCAACCATCGATGCAAGTTGAGAGACCATTGCGGGAGGAAGGTTTTTGAGATCCATGCGGAAGCAGGTTCTATCGGGGCATTCCAGGGTATTCAATCATCAACTCAGGCCATATAGACGATAGCTGCAGCAGTTTGCCGATCAAGAGCTCAAACGCACAGAAGCCCGTCTGGGCGCTACGGCCTTTCCCACCGCAATAATTAGAAGGCTTATCAGCAACGTACTCAGCACGAACATGGGGAATCGCCACGCGAACCAGATCATCACCAGTCCTACGAAGAAGTTTCCGTATCGCTTACCTCCCATGCCGGCCACAATAATACACAGCAAGAGCGCGCCGAACACGAAAACGGGAAACAGGAAAGCGGCAATCAACACGGCCAATCCCACAAAGAAGTCCACTATCGTTGGCCGGGATTTCTCAATGGTCCGATTTTCCGCCATGAGGTTCTCCTTTTTTGCTCTTACAGGGTCCCCGTCTGTATCTTACGCGACTCCCATTTCCGCCGCGATACGCTCGGTCACAAAGGCCTCAATCACGTCGCCTTTCTTTACGTCATTGAAGTTCTGGAGGTTGATACCGCACTCCATGCCATTGCGCACTTCGCTGGCATCATCCTTGAAGCGCTTGAGCGAACCGACTCTGCCTTTGTAAACCTGCACGCCATCGCGCACCAGGCGAACATCGGAATCGCGCTTGATGATGCCGTCGAGCACGTAGCAGCCGGCGATAGTCCCTGCCTTGGGCACGCGGAACGTGTCGCGCACTTCGGCACGGCCCTGGTAGGTTTCCTTGATGACAGGATCGAGCAAGCCCAACATGGCCTTCTTGATCTGGTCCTGAAGCTCGTAAATGATCGAGTGCAGGCGGATATCAATCTTTTCCATGTCCGCCAATTCCTGCGCCTTGCGCTCCGGGCGGACGTTGAAGCCGATAATCACCGCATTCGACGCCGACGCCAGCAGCACATCATTTTCATTGATGGCACCCACGCCTGTATGCAGGATCTTGATCTTGACCTTCTCATTGGAAAGCTTGGTTAGCGTATCGGCCAGAACTTCCGACGATCCCTGCACATCGGCCTTCAGGATAATGGGCAGCTCTTTCATGCCGGCAGTTTTGATCTGTTCCGCCAGGCCTTCCAGAGAAAGCTTGGAACTCTTGGCCAGCGTGGCTTCGCGG
>JASLFF010000830.1 GCA_030150795.1 Terriglobales bacterium
TGAGTTGGTGTATCGACACACGTCCCGGCTAGAGCAGTTTTAGGATTGCTATAGATCGTGTGGCACAGCCGCCCTCGGCTGTGAGCCTTAAAACCTTGAATGATTCCGCCAAAAGCCAAGAGCCAAGAGCCAAGAGCCAAAGGCCAAAAGCCAAAAGCCAAAAGCCAATTCATCCTCGATCGGCATCGGCAAGCAGCTTACCCAGGCTGGCTTTGTGCTTGTCTTTTCTGGCGTGCTTCTTGTTCTCCGCGCGCTTCACCGGCGGAGGAGTCCCAAGCACCGCCCGTGACGCCGCCTTCACCGCGCTGGTAGCGCTGAACTTCTTGAGCTTTTTCTTTTTCGGCACGATAGCTATTAAACCACGAAGGTCTGCGTTTACCACACATGGCGTTAGCGTTGACCACAGTTATGGCTGCGGATAGTATCGAAAAAGAACAGCAGGCCCTGGAGGTTTCAGCGTGCGTATTCGCTTAGCGTGCTTCTTTGTACTGCTATTTTCCTCTTGTTTTGGTTTCGCTCAACTTCAGGTAACTGTCTTCACCGGTGTATCGTTAGGTTGCGCTAAGACCGTGATTGCTCCCAATTCCACTATTGATGTGGGCTCATTGCAGGTCGGTAGTAGTGCAGGCGTGGCCCTCTGCCTGCTCAATACCGGCACATCCGCAATATCGGTGACCGGCGTAACGGTTACAGGCGCCGATTTCAGCCCAAGCCTGGGTCTGGTGCTGCCGCTTGTTGTTCAGCCCAACGCGCAAATCCCCATGGTCGCAGGGTTTAATTTTGCGCCCACCGTGGCTGGAACCAGGACAGCACAAATAACCTTTGTGGATGATGCTTCCGGAAGTCCGCAGACGTTTACCCTGAGTGGCGCCGGTTTTACCGACTTTGGCCTGAACACTCTTGTGCCTGGTGATAACACACACACCGTCACTGCCGGACAGAGCACTGACTATCAATTGACTCTTTCAGGCGCCACAATTCCGCCCGGTCCCACGGCTTTTAACGGCCTTGTTAGCTTCAGTTGCAGCAATCTGCCGCAGGGAGCAAGCTGCGTGTTCTCGCCCGCTTCTGCGCCTTTGCAAAGCAGCACCAATGAGTTTTTTGAAATGAACCTTAACTTGAGCACAACGGCCCGGCCCGCGGCGTCTTTGCACAATCCTGGTTCAAAGCTCTGGTACGCCCTGGCGGCGGTGTTTGCTCTCGTCCTGGGTGCATCCCGTAGGCGCTTCAATAGGATCGGTCTTGTCTTGTGCTTCATCCTTATGGGATTCGTGATCTCGTGCGGTGGTGGAAGCACCAAGGTCCCTCCCGGCCCCACTCCGGCGGGCACATTTCCATTTTCAGTCAATGCCAGTTCCAACGGAGTAACCCACAGCAAGACCCTGGTCTTGGTAGTGAACTAGGATTGTTCGGTCTCGGCCTCAAACAGTTAACCTCCCCATGCATTTCTCTGTGTTCTCGATGTCCTCTGTGGTTGATAATAGTAGGTAATGGACGAACGAGATTTTTTCGACGAAAAAGAATCAAAAAAGCCCCACACGCTCACCTGCCCGCACTGCCGTCAGCCCGGTGAGTATGAACTCTCATGGCTGGTGCGGACCAAAAAGAAGCAGCTCTCCGGACGCGCCGACGAGCGCGACCGCGCCAAGTTTGCCAAGGCGCAGTCTTACATGGTCCGCCGCGACGATATGGTCATGTGCAAGAACATGCGTTGCCGCAAGCGCTTTGAGGTTGCCGGAGTTCAGTCGGTGGCGTTCCTGAATTAGTCGCAGGGGTGCATTCTGCCGGTTCGAATTTCGCAGAAACGTGCCCTAACACTCACCAACGACTCCGTCTGGATCACACTTGCTTTTTCCGATGCACCATCTTTGTCGCCTAAATATACTTCCGGCCAAACATTTCTTTACGCAAGCGCGCTCCCATTCATCGAAAAGTAACATTCCCTTCACCGTACTTCCACACAGCCCTGCTATCCCTTAGTTTGTGGCGCGATGGTCCCCCCGATCACCCTCAAGAGATCGCCAGCCAGCGCTCGCCGCCAATCTCAAACATCTGGAGCTATCAATGTCGCACGTCAGACGTATCGGCATGCTGGGCGCATTTGCCCTGTTGTTCACTATGGGTCACTTGACCGCAGGCGCGGAAGATGGCAAAGACGGAATCAAGACAGTTTTTGTGATCGCCATGGAAAACCACAATTGGACTCAGCCGGCTAACCAGTTTTCGGGCCCTATCCAGCAGATCTTTCAGAATCCCAACGCGCCTTTCATCAATAGTCTCGTGGGCGGGACCGCCACGGCTGTGATTAATGGCCGTCAGGTCAACATCAGCAACCAGACGGCCTTTGCCACAAACTATCGCAACGTTCTGGCTACAGCGGGCGGCGCCAACCCGCACATTCACCCGTCGGAGCCCAACTACCTCTGGGCGGAAGCGGGCACGAATTTTGGCGTTTTCAATGACAATGATCCTTTTTCCCCTGCGAGCGGCACCGGTCAGATCAGCAACCAGGATAATCAACTGCATCTTACTCGGCTCTTCGACCAATGCGGAGTAAGCTGGAAGTCGTATCAGGAAGACATTGACCTGGTTCCGGACGGCACTTCATTTGACAACGTTGTTCTGCCCCAGAACCAATGGACGTCTCCAATCAAGAGCCATTCCGGAAACTTTGTCGTCGGCGTGAACCAGTTCAACGGCTCCACGCAGTTTAATTACGCAGTTAAGCACAATCCGCAGGCCTACTTTACTGACAGCAACGGCGGCAACGACCTCACGACGAACAATCCTGAGCGCCTGCAATATGCTCCGCTGCAGCAGTTGTTCGTCGATCTGGCTAACAACGCCGTGGCGCAATACAACTGGATCACCCCGAACCAGTTCAACGATCAGCACACCGCGCTCACAGGCGGGTTCAAGGGTGTGACCGGTGACGCCGCGAACATCCTGCAGGGCGATAGCTTCCTGCAGCAGGTCATTCCCGTGATCATGGCTTCCAAG
>JASLFF010000374.1 GCA_030150795.1 Terriglobales bacterium
ATGGCTTGCCACTGGACGCGCTGCCGCAGGAAGGCGCGATTGAGCTGATTGTGGCTCCTGAAAGCGAATTGAGCGCTCTGCCGTATGCGAAGCCGTGAGGGGCAATAGTTAGTATTTAGTACTTAGTACTTAGTATTTAGCTTTGTCTGCGTGCCGAATTTCAAGGGCGAGCTCGGCTTGCGCGGCGAGCCCCGCCGCATCGGGAGCAGAGGAATGTTTGCAAAGACGTAACTCTGTAGCAGTGTGGAGCGAAGCGACATAAAAAACGACGGCTTGCTTGCGCAAGCCGTCAAGGGTTGAGGGGTGGAGGAAGAGTTTAGTGATTGTCGTCATCGCGGACCGCAATCATCGAGAAAGTTCCGGCGTTGAAGAACACCAGGCCGCGTGCGCGGATGGTGGCTCCAGCCACAGGAGTCGTCTTGAGAGTTGCGCCGTTCGCGAAGGTTACCGCAACGCTGGTCGTGCCGCTCAGGCTGCCGAATGCGGACGTTGGGCTAATGGTGATAGTAAAGCCTGAAGCGGTGGGCGCCGGTGAAGCTGCAACCGTGCCGATCAGGGCCTGCTCGCGCAGTTTTACTTTGGTCGCAAGCAGCGGTGTCACATTGGTGCTGGAATCAGCTTCAATGCGCTGGCCTTTGCCAATGTGTGTGGCGTCAAAAGCCGGAGCAGTGATGTTCAGCTTGTCGGAGCGGACGCTGTAGACCGTGCTGGAGTTCACGCCGATATCCACGGTGACGGGTGAATTGGAATTGCCGGTTGAATCCTCTTGATGGATGACCGTGATTTTGGTTAGCGGGTTATCCAGAGCGGAGATCAGGCCTTCAACTTCCTCGCCATTCTGGCTGCTTTCACGTTCGACTTTGGTCGCCAGCTTGGTGCCATCGCTCTTGGTTACGCCGTCAACTTCAACTATGTCGCCAACCTTCAGGTCGGAAAGCTGCGTAATGCCATCTTTGAATCTGGTGTTGGCGTCCGTGGCAAACGTGATGTCAGTTGAGTTGGTGGTGATAGTGAAATTTGGAGCGCTGATGGATTTCACGCTGCCGTGAACGTCATCAAGTTCGCCGTCATCATGGTCTTCATTGCCTTCATCGCCGGCCGGGGGCGTGGCTGCTGAAGTCACGTTGAACTTGGGAGTGATGGTGGCTGAAGTAATCGGCGTTCCGTTCAGCACTACAGAGTTTGCCAGATCAAGATCAAAGTTCAGGAAGAGCGGCGTGCTGGTAACGGTGATATTGGCAAACGTCACGTTCACTGTGCCGCTGGAAATTGTGGACGGGATTTTTGTTGGGACGCCGGCATTGAGCACCACAACTTCTGCGCCGGTCACGGTGATGGTGGCTCCGTTGTAGGTGCCCGGCGGCAGGTTCGCCAGCGTTAAAGGCTCAAACGTGCCGGCTTCATGTGAAAACTCAACTTCGGCTGGTTTTGCCAGCAGATTCGCCGTGGTAGCAGTTGGGCTAACGCCGGTAAGGGTGACAGAGCTGATAGTGAGCTCCAACTTCGCAATCTGGTCGTTGAGCGCGTCGCCGGTCTGCAGGACAACTTGTCCCGCGCCAGTGGAAACTTGGTTGGTGGAACCGCCGCCTCCGCAACCTGTCAGCAACAAAGCAAACACCACGCATAGCAGTGTGAACAAATAAACCCGTTTCATAGGGCCTCCAAGAATAAAAATGTCTGAGGATTCGATCGAGTGGCGTTGTGTTAGTAGAGTACCGCGAACATCGTCCTGATAGTGGGGCGACTCCGTCTTGTCATCGCTCCCTTGTACATGCCCCGGTGTTCCCGAAGACAACGGACCTCTGGTGCGCCTTTGCGCTGTAAACTGCGCGGCAAAAGCGGCAGGGTTCGAAGCTTGGGGAAAGCTTTTCAGGCTGTACCTTTTTTCCTTTCAGTGGCGAAGTAGCACAGGGGAATCTATGCTGACTTGCGATGGATAATGCAGTCTCATGGCCAATCAGAGTAGCCGGATAAGTCTTTTGTTTGCAATGGATAGGTAGGCTCTGGCGGGGCGTCATTGGGTCAGTCTGACCCAAAGGGTGTGTAACGCTGATACAGTTGCTTTTGCTCGGGGATTCTCCAGCTTCAGTCTGCTCTATGCTTCCACGCGGGCAAGCCCACTTTATTGCCCGAGTAAAGCGTCAGATTTCCCGTCCGCAGGTTCGCGGAGATCGTCTGGCGGATGCGCTGCATCGGCCCCGCCGCCTGACTGTAGAGTGCCCGCGCCAGCCGATTTCTCTCCACCGGTTTTCCCGCGCTTTTCAGGTAACCCACAATCAGGTCCATCACCTGGGCACGGAGCACGAACCGGAGTTCCGGGTTAACCTCATTCACAATTTCCTGCCATCGCTTTTGTGAAAAGCCCATGGCTTTCAAGGTGGTCCGGCAGCGCTCTACTTCGCGGAGCGCCTTGGAAAGGGTAAGCAGAAGGGGGCCGACTCTTGCCGCCGCGGTCCCATTGCCGATATGAAGTTCCAGGTCCGGTTTTTTTTTTCTTGTCATATCATTTCTCACAGGGCCGCCCGTAATACGCAAAAGCTTGAGCCGGGAACGGCAAGCCGGTACATCTGCCCGGCTTCAATGCGGAACAGTTCATAGTTGATCATAATGTGCTCCGCCATGGGCCGCCAGCCTTCCGGGTGGTCAAAAGACTCCGGTACAGCCGTACAAATGTTGCGCATGTGCGCCGCTTTCAGCTTCACGCGGTCCACCGCCCTTTCAGTTCTCCTGTCAGGAGGCCGGTAAAAGCAGAGGGCCTCAAGGACTTCATCCAGATTGCGCAGCACAAGCTGGACGCCTTCTCTAAATTCCCCCTCATCGCGGCATTCAGTCAATTCTATGTGGCACAACCGGACGACCAGGTCCTCGAGCGGCATATCACTGCGGGCTATGGATAGGGCTGTCATCTTGTCTCAGTTCCCTCCAACGCCGATGCTGGCTTCTATCCGGGCGAAGGCGGCTTCTATTTTCAGCAGGTCTTGCTCGGTCATCTCCCTCTCGCCCCAGGGCGAGAGGATGACGACGATCCAGGTTATGACCGCAAGGATATTGGCGATTTGGCTAATTTCACGCACTTGCGCCGCAAGGGCGGGGGGATAATGGCCCGCCATCGCTCTAGTCGCGCCTTCAACCAGATACAGCAGGCCGAGAGTGGAGGTTATTCCAGCCAACAGCCGCGACCAGTAGAGTCCGAGGTAACGTGAGTAGGCAGCGATAAAGATGAAAACCACTCCACCCGCGAGGTAGGCGCCAAACTCAATCCTTTTTTCGTTAACAACAGATGGTAGTGGCCATAGGACGGCGAAGATGAGCACGGCCCCAAGGGCAGCAAGCAACCAAGAGAGAGCTTTTTCCTTTTGCGGCAGGTTGAGTCCCGGTAGTACCTGTCGCCCGCATTCGATGAGAGTTAAAAATGCCAGAATTGAGTTGATGTAACCGCTTGTATAGAAAACATAATAATACGCCCGATAGCTGAACCAAAAGGCGATTGCGAGAAGCATCAGGTCTCCAGCAGTGGAAACCAAGACAAACGCTGAAAACCAGCGCAGCCGGTCAAAGAAACGCTTCTTCAAGATGCAGAGGCAAAGAACAACCTCGCCAGCGATTAGTGTGATCCACATCGCCAGATCTATAGTGCTTAGGTAGTTTTTCATGGGCCGCAGAACCTTTTCCTTTCCGCGGCCCCAAAGCGTCAGGCCCGCAGTTTTTATTTCGGTATGCAGACTGTGTCAGGCAGGCAGGGTGGGATGGGACTTGTTGTCCGTGCCACCACTCCGAATGCCATTCCCATTGCCACAACCAGAATTCCCAGCATGATCTTCGCTTTCATGTGCCTCTCCAGTGCCGCAGTAGCGGCTATGGGCACGGATTCTAAGCGAAGAACACCCTGACGGTTACAAAATGCCCGTAATGTATGCCATATTCGGAAGCCAATTGAGGAAGGGACAGGAAATAATTATGACTTTCAGAAAATTTAGCTCCCCAAGTGCAGGAAGCCGCTATTTTCGCGGGGAAAGCCGTTTTTTCAACGCGCAGGAATCAAGTCTAAGTTGCTGAAAAGGCTGGGAATATCCGTATTCCAGGGGGCAGATTTTCTTTGTAGCCGC
>JASLFF010000383.1 GCA_030150795.1 Terriglobales bacterium
ATGCCAGGAATGCGCTTGGACACAAGAAAGCAGGATACATGAATCGTCGTATAAGCAGTTTCATCGCAGGTGCCGTGTTGGTTTTGTCAGCGTCAGTGGGGTTTGCCCAGGTCTCGGCTGGTCAGAGCATTGAAACCAAGGGATTAATTCTCACGCGAGACGGTGACACGATGACCATTGACAGCCCCAACCACGGAAAGCAGGTTGTTGCTATCAACGATGAAACCAAGGTGCTCACCCCGAAAGGAATATTTAGACACAACAACATGGAAGTAACGTCTTTGGTGCCGGGGCTGGAGGTTGAGGTAAAAGGCACTGGCGACTCGAATGGACAGATAGTGGCTGAGAGGATCGAGTTCAGCAAGGATTCTCTGCGCAGGGCCAATCAAGTTCATGCCGCCATGACTGCACATAAGGCCCAAACCGAAGCCAACACAAAGGACATTGAGGAAAACCAGAAAGGAATTTCTGCCAACGCAGAAAAAATCGGCACAAACACTGCCGATATACAGGCGGCGGAAAAACGTTTCGACGATCTGACTGAATTTGATGTAAAGAAGCAGTTTCCCGTCAACTTTGCAACAGGGAAATCTGATATTCCTCAAGATGCGCAACAGCAATTGACGGAGATGACGAAAGAAGCACAGGGATTGAAAGGCTATCTGATTGAAGTGCAGGGTTTCGCCAGCACCAGCGGCAGCGCCAGTAAGAACCAGCAATTGAGCGAAGACCGTGCAGAGAACATTGTTGATTTCTTACATCAGCAGGGAGTGCCGTTGAGGAACATCGTCAATCCTGCCGCAATGGGTACCACCAACCCGGTAGCAGGTAACGATACCGAGGAAGACCGTTTGAAAAACCAGCGTGTTGAAGTCAAAATGCTGGTAAATCGTGGCCTGTCATCCAACAAATAACCAGACCACTCCACAACAGCGCATTCCTGCAAAGGCCGCACAGCTTGGTGCGGCCTTTCTCTCAGCTCGTGCACCAACCACGGGAGGCTATCTTTGATTTGCTTAGGTGTCTAACCAATCGACAGGCTGAGGCTGCCCGAGTCAGCTAATGATAGAGACCTTCACCAGGGATAGACATTGGGTCTCTTGAGTGAAATCCACCTGCACAACGCTATTGATAGGAAAGAGGGCCCTCTGATCGCCACAAAAATCCGGTGTGCTTGCCAGACCGCCATTGGTAAGTGTCACGATTGTGACTGTCAGCGGATTGCCGTGCAGGTCATTCACGGAGCTAAGCACTGTCGCCGTGACTCTTCCGCTGACGCTGGAAGAAGGAATTTGAGGGTTGGAGACGAAACCCACAAAAATCTGTCCGCAGCCGGACAGTAACAGCCACAACAACAGAGTGAAGACTACCGGCGCGCTGCGCGGAACTGCTTGCCTGCCGAGCCCATTCATCAAAATGCACCTAAAAGCATTGTTACGCTGTCAGTGCATGGGAGCCGACCGTCAATAATGCCAGTCAGATGCCGATAATCATGCTGCCGGCGCGCGGCGAAGCAATCCATTGAACTTCAAGTGAATGTCGCTTACGCACATTGTGCTGCTCGTTTGTCCTCGGCCGGAACGACGGCCCGTATGGTTGTTCCCCGCATGGGCCGGGATTCAATTGACAGAGTCCCGTTTAGCAGGTTGATGCGCTCGCGCATGCTGATCAAGCCCAGGCCCCGGCCACGCGTAGCTGTTCCCGGGTCAAAGCCAATGCCATCGTCCCTGACCATTAACTCAACCGAGCCGTTCTCCCCGCGCAGCTGCGCCGCAAAATAGCGCATTCTGCTGTGCTTAAGCGCGTTATGCAATGCTTCCTGCAGCACGCGGTACAGGCCAATGGAAACCTCGCGGGATAGCGGCAAAGGCACGTTGCTGCTGGTAAATTCAATTTCGAGATTATGTTGCCTGGAAAAGTCAGCGCAAAAGCTCTTCATGGCGGCAGCCGTTCCCAGGATCTCCAGTTTGGACGAATGCAATTCGTGCGACAGGGACTGCAGGTCGCTGCCGATTTCTTTGGTGAACTGTGTCAGGCGGTCCATGTCATATTGCAACTCAGGTCGCTGCAGTTCGGGATCGTATTTTATTCTTTCCAGTTCTATCTCAAGTAGCGCAAGGCGTTGGCAGATATCGTCATGCAGCTCTCGTGCAATTCGTATCCTCTCCTCTTCCTGGGCCTCTATAAGACGCCCTCCAAGTCTCCGCAAAGCTTCTTCCGATCGTTTCCGTTCGGTGATGTCCATGCACACACCTATCAGTTGCCTCGCTCCTCCGCGTGGTCTGCTGTACGTGTGGCCTCTTGATTCCACCCAGCGGATCGTCCCATCGGGCAATAAGACCTTGTGCTCAATAAAGTAAAGCGTTCCCCCCGCAAGCGACTCCTGCCATGTCCGGCGAACTTCATCTCGGTCCTGAGGGTGCGCGGAATTCAAGAAAGTCTGCAAAGAGATTTCATGGTCGGCGGGTAACCCGAGCACTGCTTTGGTCCCTTCACTGGAAATGACACGTCCCGTTTCCTCGTTCCAGACCCACCATCCAATGTGCGCCACGTCAAATACGAGGCTGAATTCCTGCTCGTTCTTTTGCAGCGCTTCTTCAGTTTGCTTTCTCTCGGTAATATCGGTCGTGATTCCCAACATGCGCTCCGGGTGCTCATCGTGTGAATAGAGGAATTTTCCCTCCCAGCACAACCATCGCATTGTCCCGTCCGGACTAAGCACTCGAAACTCCTCCCTGAATCTTCTCCTTTTCAATTTTGATGATTCCAGCGTCTCGCGAAACCGCGCCCGGTCATCTGGATGTACCCGTTCCAGGAATTCCTGAATGTGGTCTCCGTCTCGGGAACTTCCAAACATGACCTGGCTGTTACCGAACTGGATGCTCAATCCCGATGTAACATCCACATCCCACGCCCCGGCCCCAGCTGCTTCCAGAGCAAGCTGGAGACGTTCATTCGCTATGGCAATCTGCTTTTCTGCACGTTTTATTTCGGTAACATCCACGGCTGATCCAATATAGCCTTCAAAGACGCCACTTTCCGTAAACCGCGGAGCGCCTGAATCGAGCACCCAGCGATATTCAGCGTCATGACGCCTAAGCCGGTACTCCATGCGAAAGGTTTGGCGCGCGTCAAACGAGTCTGTAAATATCTTGTAACATCTTTCCAGATCTTCAGGATGGACACAGTCGGTCCAGCCGGTGCCCAGCTCCACTTCCAGCGGCCTGCCGGTAAAGTCCAGCCAGGACTGGTTCACATAATCGCAGAGTTTATCGGTGCCGCACGTCCACAGCATCGCTGGCGCCAAATTGGCCATGTTGCGGAATTTCAGGGTACTGTCCCGAATAGCTTCTTCAGCCCGCAGCCGTTCTGTAATGTCAATAAAGCTCACAACTCCTCCCACAATTTCCAATCCTTTGCGTTGCGGAAACGACCAGCACTCAATAGGAAAAGATGTGCCGTCAGATCTCCAGTAGACCTCATCTACGGAGTGAAATGCTTTTCCGTTGCCGAGGACCGCCTGAATAGGACACTCGACTTCGGGATAGGAACTGCCGTCGGGCCGAGTATGGTGGATATGTTCATGCATTTTTTGGCCCGTCAGATCTTCCATGGCCTTGTATCCCAGGAGCTTCAAAGCCGCGCGATTGCAGAACGTAAAATTCCCATTCAGGTCGATTCCATAAATTCCTTCGGCGGTTGACTCCAGAACCAGGCGCAGCTTGTCTTCTTCCTCGCGCAGGGCCGCCTCTGAGTGTTCGTGGTGACGGAGACGACGATAAAGTCTTACGGCGCCAATGAGAAAAACGCAGAATAATATGCTGCTGCAAGCCAGCCTGAGCTCACTCTGACTCAAGATGCTAAGCGCAATCGCCTGTAAAACGAAGAGGGCCGTGAAAAATAAAATCCATGATGATGTGGTT
>JASLFF010000430.1 GCA_030150795.1 Terriglobales bacterium
ACAAAGATGTCAAAGAAGCTGGAGCCAGGAAGATCATTGGCCGGTGCGCCGTTCGGGCCTGAATGCGATTCCACTTCACCGGGGCTTACCTTCGATGGCGGCTGCTGGATGTTGGCATTGTCATACCATACGCCGGAGCGAACGACCGGCTGGCCACCGCCCAGATTGACCATTTTCAGTGAACGCACTTCAGTATGAATCTCACGCGTGTTGGGGCCGGAAGCACAGGCGCCTGTAGCTCCCTGGCATGGAAATCCCGGAGGTGCGGACAGCATGTTCTCACTCACGATTGTTCCGGCTGTTCCCACCTGGACGCCTGCAGTATCTGCCGCGCTGCCATCCAGTAATGCGTTACTGCGGCCCACTTTGGTAGCTGGATCGTACATGGTGGGGCTGGTAAGGATCGGGTTGTTCCAACCTGGACAGCCGGCGAACATGCCCGCGAATTGATTGGTAACCTGGATCTTGAAACTTCCCAGCGAGGAAGTGTTGTCATCGCCGAGTGCTGGAAATTGTTGCGCGCAGGCCGGGACTGCCGCCAGCACCACCATCAATACTACTGCTGCAAAAATGCGCTTCATCTCTTTCTCCTGTCTTGCAGTTCCGTTCAGAAGCCAAGGAACTTGAGGTTTTTCGTGCAACAGGCTGAAGCGTACAGGAACTATCGGCGGCGAAATTCTCCGCGATTGCTAATTGTGTGAACCAAATTGGGAAAGGGATGGTTTTAGCGCGCTCCATATTCTTGGGGAACATAAAGAAGTGGCACTCTGGTATGCAGCCCACAATGCAACGGAATCGTTTTCTTAACATCCCTTAATCGTTATGCGCGCATCGCGCCAAAATAGGAACGCGGCAGAATTAGGAAAAAATTAAAAAGCGAAAGCATCCACAAAGCGATATATTCATGCCCGGTGAAATGAGATCGGACCCACAGCAGCCCTGGTAAAGCAACCAGCAAGGAGGGTGTATGGGATTGAGATTTGTCATGGTCGTGGGCGCGTTGTGCGCTATGTCCGCATGCGCGACGGCGCAGATCACGGAAGCAACGGCTGCCGCCTATGTGAAGAAGGTGGAGATGCCGGTTTCCACGCAGAACAGCTTGAAGCAACAAGCTGAGACGATCATCAACACGACATATAGCGGCGTTATCAGCGGTTGGAATGGAGTGGGCGCTAACAAATTCAGCGCAAGAACCGTGAAGTTACAGTTTCAGGGCAGCCTGGGCTACAACATGGCCTTGATTTTGCCGGCCGGAGCCAAGTCGGACGTCGACGTGGCTTTCCTGTATTTGTACAACAGCGGCAACAATCAACCACAGCCTCCCAACCCGCCCAGCCCGTCTTTCAGCCCGGTGCAGCTCAAAGATATCGCCCGGAACGTTTTCAAAAATGCGTATCCCACATACACGTACGAGATCAAGGACCCCGTCGTCGTCATTCAAAAAGGAACGGGGACGGCAGCCGACCATTTCGACGTTGCTTTTTTTGACGAGTTGATCGCGACCGGAGCAACACCGCCGAGTTCAACCTGCGTCAATACCGCGGTCAAGATCTCGCCTTGCTCCGAATTGAATTGGGGAACTTCGACCAGTTGGGGAACCACCGGCAACCAACAGAATTGGAGTCCCAGCGATCGCCTGAATCTCAACGGAACGCTAAATGCGGTCTTTGACCGAACGCAGGATTCACTGCAAATCCATGAGGCCGGAAAGATCTTCAAAGAATGGCGGTATCAGGCTTACACGGCGGCCGATTCCGATGTTGACAGTCCGGAGAAGCCTCCCTCCATCGCGCTGGTAACGCTCCTCTACAATTTCCTGAAGACGAAGCCCAGTACCTACTACAACAACGCTTTTGTGCTGCTTCGGGAAACGATTCAATATTCGCTCACCAACAACTTCAGGAACAACTGCAGCAGCCAGCCGCCGGATTTCCAAATCCTGTCCATCACCTATCCCAACTCCAATCTCCTGAGCAAAATGACTCAAACCCAAAAGAAAGACTTCTGTACCAAGCTCACCGAGTTCAAAGGAGCCCTGGACTATGCCACTGCTCCCGGCACGAGCGAAGCGCAGGCCATCGCGAGACTGCAAAGCTACTTGCCGCTATTTCCATAGCCGGCTCCCGCAGTCAAAAGTAACCTGGGAACTATGGATTGATGGCCGGCGAGCGAACAATGCCAGCCGCGAGGTGGTTTGCACATATGTAAACAGGGACAACCGACGCCAACCGTCATTGTCCCTGAATTGCTTATAAGAACCGTGGCCAGCTCAAACCGACCTGGGTACTCGCTAAGTTTTGGCGCGCAGGATGACACCTGTGGCATCAACCAAGCTGCCCGATGCGCCTATAAAACCGCAGATCTCAAATCCTGTCGGTGCTTCAAAGGAGAAGTTGCGTGATCCGCCAGTGCCGCCAAAGGCTGCGGATGTTCCCCTGTTGGTTGTAAATTCGATGCGATCGATTTGGTTTCCATATTTCCCCTGGACCTTGGTGAGAAATTCTCCAGGGGCAATCCTGAATCTACTCTCTCTGCCGCCCGACCCGCCGTGAGCGGAATGAAGACCCAGGTTAGTGGCAAATTGCAGAGAGTCGACCGTATTGCCGGAGCGCATGATCATCTCCGTGATGAACTCGCCCGACGTACATGTATCGACAAAATCTCCACCACTTCTCCCGCCTGAGGGACCTTCTGACAGTTGGCCAACCTGAAGGCTGGTACTTCCAATTTCAGCCATAGCGACATTTTCAGCCATAGCATTTACCTCCTTTCCTTGAAGTCTACTCGCATAAAAGCTCGTAAGAACTGGTAAAAACTGGAGGTTTGTATAAATTGTTCCTAATAAAACAAAGTGTGCTTCTGCTCTGGTTTCTTTTTTTTCAGGAGTTATAAGAGCAGAAAAGAATTCCCACCTTTTTGAAGAGAAAAAAGTAGTCCGGCCCACTAAGCGCAGCTGCCTCGGGAGGGCCGAGCACGAGGTCCAGCCAGAGTGTCATTTGACCGCCGGGCAATCTCGCACTCCTTGCATTCAAGCTGGTAAAGATACGACAGCGGAAAATTAAAGAGCGTGGAAATCACAGGGGGCTCCTCGGTGCCCTCCGTGGTAAAAGGGTTTCCTCCGCGTCTCCGCGGTAAGAAAGAAACCAATCCGTACCGCATCCTCTTCCCTGCTTGTGATATAAAAATCCGTTTCCACAAGGAGTTTCCATGCATCGTACCGCCCGTCTGCTCGCCATCGCGTTCTGTTGTGCCGCTGCGATTGCGGCCCTGGCCCAAGCGCAAAAACGTTCGATCACCGAGAAAGACATCTTCCAATTCAACTGGATTGGCGATCCGCAGATCTCGCCGGACGGCTCTCACGTGGCGTTTGTAAAAGTCACGGTGGACGAAAAGAAGACCGGATACGACACTGCTATCTGGAGCGTGAGCACGCCTGGCGACGAGCAGCCGCGCCGCATGACCGACGGCAAGCACGACTCTTCACCGCGCTGGTCACCAGACGGCAAGTGGCTGGCCTTTGTGCGTACGCCTGAACCTACTGGTGGAGCTGCTGGCTGTACTGGAGCGCCGGGACGCGGGCAATCCCCGCAGCTTTATTTGTTGCCAGTGAGCGGCGGCGGCGAGTCATGGAAGATCACTGACCTGCCGCGTGGCGCGAGCGGGCCGGTGTGGTCGCCGGACAGCAAGATGATCGCCTTCACCAGTGACACATCGGCAGAAGACCTGGCCAAGCAGCGTAAGAAAGACAGCGCGGCGAAAGATAAAAAATCCGAGACCAGGCCTGAAGAAAAGGACGACAAAGCAGCCGCATCAGAAAAGCCGGAAGCCGGTCCTGCCGCAACCAAGGCCGGGGATTCCGCCGACGACCATGAAAGCGACGTTCGCGTAATTACGCGCTCGGTTTATCGCATCAACGGCGGCGGTTATCTGGACTATAAGCATCCGCAGCACATTTGGGTGATCGCTGCGCCGCAAAGTTCTGAAGATGACGCGAAGCCCAAACAGCTTACGTCAGGCAAGTACCAGGAAGACGGCGTAATGTGGTCGCCGGACTCAAGCAAGATTTATTACACCACCACGCAGGTGGACGATCCTTCTTATGAGCAGCC
>JASLFF010000441.1 GCA_030150795.1 Terriglobales bacterium
AGCTAATCGGCCAAGAAGCGTAGCCGAAACTGTTTTATATTTCGCAAATTTCTTCTTTGCCAGCTGCTCCGGAATCTCATCGAGCTGGATCGAATATTGGGACAGCGTATAGTAGCCGAGGATGTTCTTGCCATCGAGAGTGGCAACATACACGGCCGCAGCATTTCTACTGACGTCCTGGGATGCCTGCTTCTTGATGTAATCGGTAAGAGCTCTATCTTCGCAAGTGAAGGCCGCTCGGTCATGTTTCCCAAGCGGCTCAAACTTCAGATCTGACAGACTTGCTTCTTTCAAATTAACCGATCTCCGTATGCTTTTTATAACGATCCGCTGCCTTCCGCAGAGTCTGGTTCGGCGCCGGTGGGTTTAATAACGCATTTACGAAAACCTCACGAGCTTCATTGCAAAGAGTCAGCATTTCAAAATCCTTAATCGTTTGAGTAGCTTCCTTCTGTGCGCTGGCAAGGACAAAGTCAGAGAGACTGGTACCGCGCAAACTTGCGGCATGTTCCAAGAGGCGCTTTAGAGCTTTGGGTATTCGCGCCTCAAGCCGCTCCCCTTTTGTGAGTCTCTGGACTTTTATCATCGTATTGTTGCGCATCTTAATTTCCCCTCGTCTTTTTAGTGTACGGCTATATGCCGTACATTACAACAATTTCTTGTGCGCGCCCAAATTTGGAGCAAGATATATCGAGTATTGAACTAAACTCAGAATCCCTCTTCCTCCAGCCTCCTTTTGCATCGACCCGCTCTCCCCAAAGAATTAAAAAGTCTAATTAGCGGTTAAGAGCGCCTTAATGTCCCTTGAGCAGAATGACTCAGCGCCGAAGTTGTCTGCGCGCGACCATTGTCATAGCTATGAACTCGTTTTTCACAAGATGTTTTCGTTGCGCGGTGCTGGCCATGATGCTCCTGCTTTCGGGGCTGGCAAGCATGATCTGCTTCTCTTATGACGCAGATGGCGACGAGAGCACTCCTCCAGTAACAATCGAGTTCAATGGCATTGTTCCCAGCAAGAAAAGCATTCAGATTCCAAAGCCACATTCCACTGCGGCAGCTCATCACGTTCGCGATGAAAAGGCGGCTCCCGCCGAATTAGTGGCCGCGAACGATTTTTCATCCGCTCCATTGCGTGACAAAGAGTCACCGCAACTCCAGGTTCCACTCAGGCGCTAGGCTCGGCCCAAACTCCCTTTTTTCGTCGTAACAGCCCAGGCATAAAAAGGCGCGTATCTGCTCGCTGATGAACGCGACAGCCAGATCAAGCTTACGCAGTTTTGTTGTCCGCTTAAGCCGCTTTTAAGCTTTGCTGCCAGGGAACGTGACGCATCAGTTCACGACGAAAAACCACCACTCACAATTTCCGATCACGTTGCCACGCCATTTTTTTGGCCAGTGAGTGATCACACCTAAAACTACAAAGAACAACCGTCAGCGGTGCTTCAGGCCCGAAGTGTGCGCCGGGTACCTGCAGACTAACGACGAACTCTGAGGAGATCAACAATGAAAGCGTCTTCCGGGACTCTGGCTTTTGTGCGCCTTTTTATCTGGGTAATCGCAATCACAGTGGCGGTTGGATATTTTGCCCATGTGCGCGCGCAGAGCGGCGGTCTACCTGAACAAGGGATGGTAATTCCGCTGCGCCCCCTTGCTCCTTTATCCACTGTTCCAGTTCCTCCGGTATTCGGGATGGAAGGGATACTTGCCGACAAGACAGCAGCAATCGAACTGGGCAAAGCTTTGTTCTGGGACATGCAGGCTGGCAGCGACGATATCCAGGCCTGCGCCAGCTGTCACTTCAACGCGGGAGCAGATAGCCGCGCGATTAATCAGATAAATCCCGGCCAGGCAGGCGGAGATAACAATTTTCAACTGGGTGTTTCTGCCAATGGCTCATTAGGGCCGAACTACCACTACAAGGCAGGTACGGCGAGCGCTGGATTCGGCGGCTACCACGACGGAGATTTCCCATTCCGCAAAGTGGCCAACGTAGAAGACCGCTTCAGCGTAATTTCTGACGTCAATGACGTCTCGGGCTCGCAAGGACAGTTCGGTCTCACCAATGACAAGATTACGGTTGACATTCAGATTACTCACACCAGAGATTTCGATAACAATCCGAACCAAATCGATGGCGCCAAAACTGCTGAAGGCGGCGACGATGAGGGATTCACTTACGGCAACGGCAAACCTCATCTGCCTAGTCACCGGGATCTTCCATCCAACAGCTCCGGCAAAGGTAATGGAGCAACGCAATCAAACAGCGGCAAAGGAAATAAGATTGGCGGATCGGTTGTCACCTCGAACAGTATTGAGTTAACGAACTCAGTAACTGACCCGGTTTTCTCTTATCCAAATCCAGCGGACGCAACTCAGCGGGTCAATGTTCGCAGGGTAACCGGCCGCAACACGCCGAGCGCGGTGAATGCAGTCTTTAACTTCCGCAATTTCTGGGATGGCCGCGCACAGAACGTTTGCAATGGCGCGAATCCTTTTGGCGCTCGTGATAATTCCCTGCACCTGCTGGTGCTAGGCACTGACGGCAAGCTTGGCCCGGCGCACGTGGGCATGGCGAACTCCGCGCTCTGCTCGCAATCTCTGGGGCCGATTCTCAGCAGCGTGGAAATGTCTGCCGATGACCGCAATTTCCATCAAGTAGGCAAGAAGCTTCTGGCACGCGTTCCATTGGCACAGCAGATGGTCGATCCCACGGACAGCGTTCTGGGAATTCTTTCGAACGTTCCGGGCAAGGGTCTTAAAACCAACTACTCAGCGCTGATCCAGCAGGCATTCCAGCCGGAATGGTGGCAGTTCTCACGCCACATCTGCACAACCGCCGACGGCAGCACGGTGACCAATATCGACCCGGCAGCGTTCGAAACCTGCCCTGCCGGCACAGACGACTATAGCCAGATGGAATACAACTTCTCGCTTTTCTGGGGAGTTGCCATCCAGAT
>JASLFF010000462.1 GCA_030150795.1 Terriglobales bacterium
CGCACGTAAGCGCCGCTGCGGTCGCCTTCTTCGAGCTCGACGGGATAGTGGTACAGCTTTTCTACCGGATGGACGGGCGGAGCAGCTTCCAGGATTCTGACTTCATAGTTTCGCGGAAAAGTGAAATCAAAGCGGAAGTGCTGTTTCATTTTCGTTCTTCACATCCAAAGGAAGCTGCTGCCGGAAGGTCTCGCAGTCATTGAAGCCAGGAGCGCACGCGCCCTCGCCTGCATCACCATAAGATTCTTCACGCAGCCGAGGGCGGCTGCGGTCCACATTTTTATTTCAGATCAATTCTTTTGCGCCGCGATAAATTCCGCCACCCGCTCGCGCACGCTCTTCACGTGCACTGGCAATTCCAGCTTGCTGCCGTCTTCAATGACCGGAATAAGTTTGTTGAAATCCGGCCCCGAGTGCGAGCCAATCAGCATGATCCTTACAGGATGAAACAGATCTTTTCCCTTCACGCCAGTTTCGGTTTTGATTTCATCCATGATTGCCTTGAATCGCTCCGGCGTCATAGGCGACTCGTTCACCGCGCGCCTGGCAAACGCATCCGTCACGGCTTTGGCTTTGTCGCCGGCAAAAGCTTCTGCATTTTCCGGCAACGCCAGCGCCGCGGCAGCGTCATGGTTGAAGATGATTCCGGCTTTTTCCGGCAACTGATCAAGTTGATCAACGTAAGGCGTCAACAGATCAATTAGACTGCTCGTCCAGCCGCTAATGTTGCCATTCATATTGGCCGGCAGCAGCCCCGCGCGCTGTAACGCCTCTGTGCCCATCTGGTGAATTCGCTCCGGCGAGCTTTGCTTGATGTAATGCCGATTGATCCAGTAAAGCTTGGTGAAATCGAAAACCGCCGGGGCGGCATTCACGCGGTCCAGATCGAATTCTTTGATCAATTCATCTTTGGAAAATATCTCGCGATCACCGCCGCTCGGCGCCCAGCCCAGCAGCGCCAGATAATTCATCAGCGCCTCAGGCAGCACTCCCATATCGCGGAAGCTGGCCACCGACGTGGCTCCGTGCCGCTTCGACAATCTCTCCCGGTCGGGGCCAAGAATGGTGGAGAGATGAGCGAACTCCGGCACCGGCAGTCCCAGCGCCTCGTACACTGCTACCTGCTTCGGCGTATTGGAAATGTGATCGTCGCCGCGGATGACGTGCGTGATCTTCATATCGGCATCGTCAATCACCACCACATAGTTGTAAGTTGGCATGCCACTGGAGCGCACGATGATGGGATCGCTCACCACTTCGTTCGAGAATTCCAGGTCGCCGCGGACAATGTCATGGAACCGGATAGGACGCTCGGGAATCCGCAAGCGTATAGCGCCGGATTCTCCCGCAGAGAGACGCCGCTCCGCCTCCGCCGAATCTATGTTCCTGCACTTGCCGGAATAGTTTGGCTGGCGCTGTTCGGCCATTGCCTGCTGACGATCGCGCTCCAGTTCTTCAGTGGTACAAAAACAGTAATAAGCCTTGTTCTCTTTGATCAGGCGCTCGGCGTAATTACGATAAACATCCATCTTGTCTGACTGGCGGTATGGCGGATAAGGCCCACCCACATCCGGGCCTTCGTCCCAATCGATACCCAGCCACTTCAGGTCTTCCATGAGCTGCGTTTCGTACCGTGCCTCGCTCCGCTCCAGGTCAGTGTCTTCAATCCGCAGAATGAACGTGCCACCCTTCTGTCGGGCAAAAAGCCAGTTAAACAGCGCCGTGCGCACGTTGCCAAGGTGGATGTGTCCGGTAGGCGATGGGGCAAAGCGGACGCGAACTTTATCGTTCTGGGCCATGTATATCCATGGTAACAAAAGCTAATCAGGTACTTTGACCAGCCAACGTCAGGGGCGTGAATTTCATCTGAACTGATTGACAGCAGCTCGGGATTCCCAATTCATGCCTTCCAGTGCCATCGGTCCGCTCATTTTATTTCTTGCCATCTTGCTCACCGGCGCTCACCTGCTCGGCTATCTGTTTGCACGACTGCGGCAACCGCGCGTGATAGGAGAGATCCTGGCAGGCTGCATTCTGGGGCCATTTGTGCTGGGGCGATGGGCCGCTTACACGCACTTTCTTCAGCTTAATGTGGCCGCCAATGAGAAAAAAGCCGCGCTCGATCTGCTCTACTATCTGGGCTTGCTCATGCTGATGTTTCTTTCCGGCGCGGAGACCAAAGCGCTCTTCCAGAAGCATGAACGTAAGCAGATAGGTTGGCTGGCCGCCGTCGGTACGGCATTGCCATTTTTCATTATGCTGGCGCTGGGATCGGTGCTGCCGCTCGGCTGGTTTATGGGCGTCAAGTCCAGCCGCGCTTCGCTGCTTCTGGTGATGAGCATCGCGGTTGCAGTGACTTCCATCCCCGTGATCTCGCGCATCTTCTTCGATCTTAAAATCCTGCACACGCGTTTTGCCCGGCTGGTGCTGGGTGTTGCGGTGCTGGAAGACATCGTCCTCTGGGCCGTGCTGGCCATCGCTACCGCAGTTGCCGATTCAACCGGACTACCCGCTCGAAAAATTGCACTGCACATCGGCATCACGCTGGTTTATTTCTTTCTCGGCCTTGTTTTGTTCCCGCGTGCCACCAAGCGCGTTTCGAAATCCAGATTCAACCTCCTGGCGATTAATTCTCCGGTGACGTTTACTCTTTTGATCGCATTTGCTTACGTCGCCGTGGCCGGCCTGCTGGACGTGAATCTGGTCTTTGCCGCATTTTTGGCTGGCTTTGCCGTCTCACGCAAGCGCCTGGGCGACGCCCTGGCCACGATCTCTGGTTTTTCCTTCGCGCTGTTCATCCCTGTGTACTTCGCTCTGGTTGGATACAGCCTGATCTTCGGCAAAGCCTTCTCTGTATCTATGCTGCTGGCATTTCTGGCCGGGGCCTGCATATTGAAGCTGCTGGCGGTCGCGCTGGGTGCGCGGCTGGCGGGCTTCCGCGGACTGGATATCACCAACCTTGCCGTGGCGACGAATGCCCGTGGCGGTCCGGGCATTGTGCTCGCCAGCGTAGCGTTTGA
>JASLFF010000525.1 GCA_030150795.1 Terriglobales bacterium
ATCTGGATCAGTCCGGAAATCGGGCGGTCCGGATTGTAAGCTTCTTTTTCCACTGCGGGAACATCAATCATTTTCATACTCTTTCCTCATAAATTAAATGCCACGCAATCGTCGTCAGGACGCATGGTATCGGTCAGCAGGTCAAGAAATGTTTCTGATTTTTTCTCTCGGTCGGTTCGGGCGTCATATTCGCCAAGAAAATGGCTGGTCACGGTATTGGGAATACAAGCGTGCTCAAAGATGCGCTGGTTAGCTGGATCTTCCGTCCCAGGCACGATTGTGCCTTTAGGTATCCAGGGTGAAATGGCGATCGCTGGCACGCGCACGCCGAGACGGTCGAAATTGAACGGCTGCCCCGTACCCGTCTGCGCCGGCTTGGCGGAATATGGCGGATTATTTCCTAGCTGGTCTTTGCCGTTGCAGTTCGGCGGGATCACATGATCGTACATTCCACCGTGCTCGTCATAGACCACAAGCAGTAAAGTGCTTTCCCAAAGATCGGGATTTGTGCGGATCACGTTGTAGACCTGCGCGATAAACCGTTCTCCGGCCTTCATATTGTGGTCGGGATGCTGATCATTGGCCAGAATTTGGCCTCCCCCTGGCCCAGGATGGTCGGAGTAATTCGGCTCGATGAAGCAGTATTCCGGCAGCTTGCCCGCTGCTGCGTCTTTGACAAAATCGCCGTAAACACCGAATAGCTCCTGCTGGTTCTGCAGCAGGTTCGGGACCTCAAGGCTTGAGCTTGCCATGTCATAGTAATAAACCTTGGAAGAGTGCTGCGCTTTGTTCATGCGGTCATAAATGCTGAGAATCGGATCGGTGATGTAGAAAATGTTCATGTCTACGTTGCCGAACGAAGTGCCGTAATGGGCGAAGGCCCGGTTGCAAAGCGTGGGGCCCGGAATGGAAGCGAACCACCCGTTGAATAGCGCGTATTCGGTGGCCAGTGTGGTGAGTACCGGCAGCTGTTGCGGCGTGAAGTAATACATGATGGCATGTGATTGATCGGTGTTGGTGTCCTGGGTCTTGTAGCTCTTGATAAAACCCAGCATGTTTGCCTGGCGATCAGTCGCCATGTTTCCATTAAAAATTTGCAGGTCAACTCCGGCAAAATGGTGGTCGGGATCGTGGCCGAATTGCCCTTGTAAGGTGGCCTTCGGCTGCACCAGCACCTTGGCGCCAGTGTCATCAAGGTTCCATTCATCTCCATTGAGGCCATTGATGCGTGAGTCTGTTTTTTTCAGCGCTCCCAGCATGTGATCGAAGGAGCGGTTTTCCATCATCAGCACAACAATATGTTTCAGGTTGTCCAATCCTTGCGGCATGCAGGCATCTCACTTTCATGTCAATGTTCGGGGTGTGCCCGTGTAAAACACAATAACTGATAGTTTAGTGACGTAAGCTGTCGAATCGTTACAGAAACGGGACGAATCGTTTCATCGATCCAATTCAAACATTGCTTGGAATGGAAAATGCTTTAATTTGGCAGCCGAAACTTGGCATCCTCAGTCCTTTCGATTTCGCCGGCTTCCGCCATTCGGCGTAAAACCGTGTGAATTGACGAAAGCAGATTTACCTGGCCCACGCCAATACCCATCTTCACCAGGTCCTCGCGGATATCGACTGGACTTAGTGCCGTCTGATGTATGCGGAACAGCCGCCGGATGGATTCGGTGAACCCCGGCTTGGCGTCAATGGCAAAGCCCTCCACCAGGAGCAGCTTGTCGATCTCCTCCGGCGGGGCGCCGCACATTTCGCCCAGGGCCTTGACTGTCTGTTTCAGTTTGCGGATCTTCTGGTCCAGGGCGTCCCGTTTTTGCAGCTGCTCCAGCAGATCGAGCTTCGCTGTCGCGTAAGCCTGCTTATAAGTTTCGCGCGCCATAAGTGTCTTAAGTCTAAGTAATGTCTAAATAATTGTCAATGCTTTACATGTCCGATAATAAGCGCATATTTCAAAACATTTTTGAAAAAAATGATTTTTTCTATTGACTTCCAAAAGCCATTTGTCGTATAAGATGTCTATGCAGAGCGGAAGTTGGTTCTGCATAGCCGGGAGCGGCGCCGGCTTAATCAAACGGCCTGCACCCTTTCCAAGGCCGGCGTACCGTTTGCGTCTGCTGCGGGAACCTCATTCTGGGCTTTTGCATGTGGCGTCTTTGCCTGTTTCGGCAGGAATGCGCGCACACATCGGGAGCAGAGCAAAAGGACCTCCGTAGGTTCTTACTCCATCGCAGAATGATAGGTTCCCGAAAACCGTCAAAAAGAGCCTCAAAACTTAAGATCAACAGGTTAGCGCTTCTCTAGAGTGGCTGGTTCAGGCCATCCAAGCCTGAACGTCCTGACTTTGAAGCCTGCAAGCTAAAGACGCACGTACCAAGTATCAAATACTAAATACTAAGTACCGACAAATAAATAATTCTGCCGTCCAGGCCGTTTCTGTTTCCTCTTCAGCCTGCGTCCGGCGCAGAGGTGTTTCTATGGCACACGATCATAACGGACGTGTCGGTCCGCCGCGCTGTGAAGAATGTAACGCGCCCCTCAACGCAGATGAACGGCGTTCGGTATCGGAACTCTCGCGATCGCTCTGTGTCGACTGCTATTGCGCACTCTATCCGTTTCCCGTCACGAAGAAGAAACGTCGGCGGCGTATCGCATTGCGTGCCAGTTCGTCTGCACTCTCATTTTTTGAACCTGGCATGCCGAACTCTGAGATCGAGTCTCTGGGGAGACCATAAAACAGAACTTTTAAAGCACCGCATAGTCTCGAGCTTCGCAGCCGTCTCCTCCCGCGACATGCCATCCCGAACTCCGAGGGCGAGCCTCGGTGAGACCGAGCGCGGGTCCCCAAAGCGCGCCGGGTTTGCGCGTTTTGGGGGAGGGGTAGGATCGCGCTGCTGCATTGCGTGAGCCAGAATCGTGTTTCACCGCAACCAACGCATCCTGAACGAAATCGCGTTCGCCAACGAGACAAGTGTCAGGGCACGAGTTCACTCGTGCCGTCAACCGCCCAAAACGATCGGGGCTTCGGCCCCTGAAAAGGAAATAACCGTGAACAAAAGAACTTCGTATGTCGCCATCCT
>JASLFF010000555.1 GCA_030150795.1 Terriglobales bacterium
AAGGCAATTGCCCCGTGGCGGTCCACTGGTATGAGGAAGCGGCTGGGCACGGCGAGGCGCAGGCAATGTACGAACTGGGCAGGCTCTATTTAGGTAAATGCGGGCCAGACAAAGATAAGGCATTCACATGGTTCACGATCGGAGGGCGGTTCAGATCAAGCGAGAGCCAAGCAGAGGCAGATAGGCTGGCGAAGACATTATCGGCAGCTCAGAAAAAAAGAGATGAGCTCCTGGTTGCGGAATGGATCAAAGAGCATCCCGGCAGCGACAAGGAAGAAGATGAAGAGGAGAGGCGCTAGAGCGATTTTATACAGAGCGTGAATTTTAAAAAGCAGGCACAAGGTCCCTCCGTCCTACTCGCGCGCTGGCTTAACGGACGTCGGGATGATGCATTATAAAAAATTTGACTCTACAGCAGCGCATTTTGATAAGACAGCGCGTTTTGATAACGATGTGTCAGAATACCTCAGCGGCTAAAAGCCGAGATGTAGTTAGCTTTGCCGCAGACCTGAAGGTCTGCTCCACCCCGTGATGGATACATTGCTCTACTCCCTTTGAAACACTTGCTCCGCTCGTGGGTCGAAAGACAATTGCCCTACTCCTTGGTTTGGCGATAATGCTCCATTCGGTGGTCGGGTAAAGTTGCTCTACTCCGCGGTTGAATTCGGAGCGAAAGAAGAAGAGGAGGAGCGATAAAGCTCCTCCTCAGAAGCGCAACTTCAAGCAAAATCAGAACCAGCCCTGGCCATTCGGATTCAAAGCTGTTTCAGCGAAGGCGCGTGTTGCCGCCGCGCTGTGGGTGGCTGCGTTTTCATGGAACGGCACTACGACGTAATGAATTTCGCCGGCTTCAAGGTTGACGAAGTTGTGGTATGCCGCGTAATCCACGCCGCCCTGAAGCCCGCCCAAGGTTGAGTGAACGCCAGGAGCAAGGAAGATCACGTAAACGGTGCCAGCCGCAGGCGCAGGAATGGCCTTGCTCTTCAGCATGTCTGAGAGCTTCTGCTGAATCGTGAGGTCATTGACCTTGGTTTGGCTGAGATCGCCGAAGTCTTCGATTTGCGGCGCAGCACGCATTGTCTTGATGCTGTGCTGTTTCAACTCCGTAACCTGAGCGTTCCCGGCGGATGCTGTGACATCGAGCAGAGACGCTTCACGGCCACGAACCTGCGAGTCGCCCCAGCCAGCGCCCAGAAAGATACTGACTTGCTGGGCTGAGGCAAGGACTGGTCCACCGTGAAAGGTTTTTGGTCCAGCCACGGAAAAGTCGACAGGAACGATCTGGGCCTTGCCGCCATCGTCGTCAAAGGCGAAGTTTGGCTCCGCAGGACGGTCCACCGAAGCCTGTTGTTGCGCGGCCAGGACGCAGTTCACCGAGCCGCAAAGCAATAAAATCACAAGCGCGAGTTTTTTCATAAGCTTCTCCTTATTGCGTTACGTTCAGGTTTACGTCGTCCAGGACGAATGAAGTTTGCAGGGTGAAGTCTTCCGCACCGGTGAAGAGAATCTGGATTGTCTGCCCCTTAAAGCTGAGCAGGTTAAAGGATTTCTGCGAATATCCGGTGTTGTGGTTCAGGTTGGAATAAGTCGCCAGCGTGGAAAGCACCGTTCCGGACGAGTTCCGTATCTGCACCGTCATGGTATCGAACGCCGTGGTGGTGCTGGTTTCAGCGGTGTCAATGTGCAGCCAGAACGTCAGCGTTGCTGCGGTGGCGGCAGCGGGAATCGTTACCTGCTGCATTACTGTGTCTGTGTGCGTGGTGCCGTAGCCATCCATCCATGCGTCCCATGATCCAGCATGAGGCGGTTCGCTGGCGGAGTTGTTGACCACGCCCGCAGTCACGGTCCATGGGGCAGGATTTGTAGATCCATTTTCAAACCCGGGATTGCCAAGGATTTGAGTGTTAGTGCCGCCCGTGGTAATCGTCAGCGAGATGGTAGCGCTGTGGGAAACGCTGCCGCCGCTGGCGTTGATCGTGATGGTGGAAGTGCCAGCTGCCGCGGTGCTGCTAGCAGTGAAAGTCAAAGTGGAGCTGCCAGAGCCGGGAGCAGCGATGGAAGTCGGACTAAATGCTGCAGTCACTCCTGTAGGTAGCCCGCTGGCTGAGAGCGATACCGCAGAGTTGAAACCGCCAGAGACGGTGGTTGAGATCGTACTTGTTCCGGAACTTCCGGCCGCGACTGAGACGCTGGTTGGCGATGCGCTGATCGCAAAGTCAGGCGTGGCTGTGGCAGAAACCGTCAGGGAAACGGTTGTGCTGTGGGAAACGCTGCCGCCGCTGGCATTGATGGTAATCGTGGATGTACCGGTGGTGGCCGTGCTGCTGGCGGTGAACGTCAGCGTGGAACTGCCGGAACCCGGCGCGGCAATCGACGTGGGACTGAAGCTCGCGGTCACCCCGGCGGGAAGCCCGCTGGCCGAAAGCGAAACGGCAGAGTTGAAGCCGCCGGAAATCGTAGTCGAAACCGTGGTTGTTTTGGTTCCACCCTGCGCCACGGAGACCGTAGTGGGCGACGCGGTAATAGCGAAATCCGGAGTCTGCGTGCCTGGGTTGAAAATTACATCAAGGACCGGGTGGAGTTCAATTCCGTTCGGCGCTACTCCGGTTTGTCCATGCAGAAAATCAAACATGCCCACGCCCTTGATTTGGACCGGGATGTTTGCTGTCTGGAAACTGGTAGTGGGGGTGAACCTGGCATTGAATTCATTTCGCGCGTTGGTAATGCCCGCCAAAAACGGGCTGCCAGCGCCAACACATGATGGCGACGGAATCTCGACGATCATGGTGAGCCCGCCTGCATCCTGAAGCACCAAGTGATAGTCAGAATCGCTTTCCAATTTGTATTCCGTGAGCGTGGCGTTTAACACCCATTCCGTAGTTTCCCATGGCGAGACGCGGTTATTGGCCGGGATTGGACTGGGAGCGGCCGGCGCGCGCAATGCTGCAATGGTTGTATTGGTAGAAGAATTCAGGTTGACCAGACCGACATCAGCGTCAGTCCCCGTTTTTACTGACCAGCGCTCCACGCCGCATTGGGCGAACAGAGATGTTGGAATTACCAGCAGGAGTACAGCCAACAACAAACGACTACGGCGCAGGTGCGTCATGCAGCCTCCAAGGTTTGTTTGGGCCCAAAAAACTATCGTGAATAATAGTTGCTGTGAACGAAATGAATATAGAAATTTCGTTAAACTT
>JASLFF010000578.1 GCA_030150795.1 Terriglobales bacterium
CCGTTGTGACCCCGGTCGTGCGCTCAATAAAGTTCATGATCTCCCTGGTGAAGTCGTCCATGCGCGCGCCAAATTCGCGCATGCGATGCGTGAACTGGTTATAGAAGATCACGGCCGGAATGGCGGCAAACAATCCCGCGGCTGTGGTAATCAGCGCCTCGGAAATTCCCGGCGCAACGGCGCGCAGCGTGGCCGAGCCCTCGCTGCCCAGGCCGTTGAACGCGTCAATAATTCCCCACACCGTGCCAAACAGTCCAATAAATGGCGCTACGGCGCCTGTGGTCGCCAGCCAGGGCAGACGGCGCTCCAGCCGCGTCAACTCTTCTGACGATGCAATCTGCGCCGCGCGTTGAACGGCATTGATGTTGCCATCGCCCTGCCGCCTGAACTCGTCATAAGCATTGTCAAACACCGCCACCAGCGGACTGGGCTTGAACTGCTCAGAAACGGCGGCAACATCCTGCAAGCGCTGCGCCTTGCGGAACGCCCGCAAAAAGCGCCCGCTCTGCGCCCGCGCCCGATTGAGCGACGACCATTTGGTAAGAATCACCGACCACGACATGATGCTGAATATCAGCAGGATAATAAGGACCACCTGCGCCACGGCCCCGGTCTGCCGTATCAGGTTAAAAATCTCTCCGCCAATCACTGCCGCAAATACTGGCGCGGAGCCCGGCGCGAATGCAGGCGCAACGGCTGAGGCTAATGCGGGACTGCAGGTTGTCACTAAAGCTGATACAAGGCTCGGCGTAAATATGGATGGAAGCACTCCGCCGGCGATGGACGCGAACAGGGGGAATTGTGAAATTATCATTGCAAAGTCAACCGCCTCTATCAGTTAACTCTTTCGACCGTAACACCTCGTGCTGCTCACGTCAAACGGGTGAATACATTGGCTAAACAAGGTTACGGCCGGGTTAGGACTATCGGATGTGAAGAGCCGCAGGTCAGAAGAAATTGTGGAGCACAGCCGCCCTCGGCTGTGGTTCTTGTATCCAATCCTTTGAAAACATATTTCTCGCTTTGCACAGACACTAACGGCTACGATCGCGCTTCACGATCCAGCTTCGTATCAGGGCATGGCCCACTCCTCACCTTCAGGCGAGATGAGCGTAGCGAATTGGCTGTGTAGAGTTAAATTTTAACCCTTTGTCATCTTGAGCGCCGACCGAGCAAGCGTAGCGCGCGAGGGCAAGTCGAAAGATCCCGACACTCCTTCCAACACCAGAGCGCTTCAAGGAATTTCCGCCACAATTTCAAACCAACAACATGCCATCCCGAGCCGCAGCACAACCAAGCCACATCGAGCTTTGCCGCCTTCAATGTGCGCAGGCGAGGGACCTGCTCCGCTGCCGAATCGCGGGAGCAACATACTTCTGCCACCGGTTACGTCGCGAAAACCACGCCGTGACATACACCAGGATCCGAGCGCCGTAGGTGCGACCACAGGTTAGCCCACACTGAGGCGAGCGTAGCGAAGCCGGAAGTGTGGGTACGCGGACAAATGCGTCCGAGCGCCGTAGGTGCGACACACGACTTCACAAACAAACAGCTTTCCCATCGTGAATGTTTCCCAACACGTAACAAGTGTCAGGGCCCGACTTCAGTCGGGCCGAAAGTCTTGCATAATAAACTTCCTCGCGCCGCAGGCCCGCGCGCAGCGAAGCGGAGTGCGAAAAATGAACAGACCATCCGAGTGGTACTCGCGAGTGCTCAGCCTATTCGGGTCATGGTAGCCTTACGTCAATTGCGTAGCACATTTATTGAGGTTGCTTGAGAATGGCGAGGAAAACGCGGTCCAAGAAGACTGCGAAAAAATACAAATCAAAACCATGGCATATGGTGGTCGATCAGGTCATGAGTTCGGTATTTCATTTGAATGCCGGAGACAGTGCTGGAACTTGCTTTCTTGTTTCTCTTGGCACAGATTCTCAAAACCTACATACCTTCGCGATGTTTGCCACCGCCTGGCACGTTTTGGAAAACTTGCAAGGTAGTTCCGCAGGAATCGAAATCATATCCGCTGACAAATCTAAGGTGTTTTCGAGCAAAACTCATAAAACCGTATTTTCCAGAATGGGCACTACTTCTGATGCCGCGTTAATAATGGTTGAAGTTGGTCAAGAATTGACTCAAGACAATCTCCTGCCCATCATGCCCTTCGGAGATCAGTTGGCACGAGGTTCGGAAATCGGCTGGTTAGGATTTCCAGGACTATTTAACGCGGAACCATGTTTCTTTTTGGGTGTGATTTCGGGTTATCTGAACGATCCGCCAACTTATTTGGTTGACGGAGTAGCGGTTAACGGCGTAAGCGGTGGCCCGGCATTCGATGATAGAGCTCACTTGATTGGGTTAGTTTCAGCATATATTCCGAACAAAGTTGATGAGGCAACGACACTTCCTGGCCTACTTGCGCTTGTTCCCATTAATGCCATTCGATTTTGGATTGAACACCATCTGAGTGCTCGCGTTCTTTAGATTTCGCCGATGCTAAGGCATCGAGCCGCGTTGTGTCCCAATATTGCTTTGAGACTCCTGAAGGTGGAATTGTTATCATAGTAGTAACTCTCCGCGTAAACTTGCCTTATTTTGTGAGACACTCTGCAATAACTTAAAAAGGAAAAGAGATGCTCACCAGCCGACGCAGCTCTCAATTTATCCGCCAATTTGCTGGCCCCGGTGAGGGTTCCGGGATCGTTTGTTTTCGCTTTTGGCAACTCGTGCCGGCGGGCGGTTGTCCCTATCGTTGCTCGTATTGCTTTCTTCAAACTGTGACTTGGTTTCGCTGTCAGCCTGAACAGCTGTATGGTCTTGTTTACACCAATGTTGGCGACATGCTGAAGGAGTTGGATAAATGGCTTGCCGATCCAACTCCCAAGATGATGATCATCGGCGAATTGCAAGACGGACTCGTGTTTGACAGTGCATATAAAAAAGTGACAGGGAAGCCCCTTACGCACTGGATCATTCCTCGCTTTGCGGCGCAGAATCGCCATCGTCTCATCTTCCTGACAAAATCCACGCAAATCCAACATGCTTTGAAGCTGCCCCCAACTCCTCAGGTGGTTTTCTCTTGGTCGGTCAATGCTGAAGCGGTTTCGGCGCAATGGGAGGAAGGAACCCCACCACCAGCCGAACGTTTTTTAGCAGCGCAACAAATGAAAGAAGCAGGGTGGCCGATTCGATTTAGGCTTGATCCTATGGTGCCTTATCCGGACTGGCTTAAGGGGTACGCTGTTGCGATCAAGCAAATAAATAAGCTCAAACCAGAAATGGTTACTATTGGCGCTCTTCGTGCCACATCCGCAAAGTCATTGCGTAAAGCAGCCCAGCGGAACGGAAGGGATGACAGCATTTTTGATTATCTGACTGAAGACAGAGACCCATCAGGTTTTAAATATCGCATCCCCTTTGAAGAGCAGAAAAAAATGTTTAAGTATGTGGTCGAGCGGTTGACGTCAAATATCACGCCAGCGTTGTGCAAAGAGGACCAACAGCTCTGGAATGCACTCGGCCTTCCCTTCCGTGGTTGCCATTGCCTCATTGATAGCTCGGACGCGCTCGTGCGGGATGCACAGTTTGATCGAACCCTGATAAAGGCCGTCTGCCATCAAAACAGTTCTTCTGACTTAGTGCAAATTCAAGCTTGACGGAACGTGCAATGAGAAAGCCAGAATTCTATAAAGGCAAAGAACAGACTTACCTCAAGCATTTTTTTCTCGAGAAGTACCTAGAAACGGTTGCACTCCATATTGGGTTCAGCTTTCCAAGATTTGTATATGTTGATGGGTTTTCAGGGCCTTGGCGCGCCGAGGGGGAAGACATTGCTGATACATCATTCTGGATCGCCCTCAATCGCCTTAATTATGTTCGGAAAGTGTTGGCCGCCAAGGGAAAAGAGCCACACATTAAAGCTGTATTCGTGGAGAGACTGCCGTCCACCTTCAGTTCTCTGCAACGCGCAATTCAAGAGTGCAGAGGCGACATAGATGTTGTGTCGTTTCCGGGCACATTTGAGGATAATATTCCC